>WFQD01000462.1 GCA_015487265.1 Sulfurimonas sp.
GGGTGCTATAGATGTGCTTAGTTTAAAAAGCTCTTAGTTCTGATTTACCGTGAGAAATAATAACTAAAATAAACTTAATCAATGATATTCAAATTAGAATAATGTCTCTAAAAAATTATTTATCTAAAAACGAAGAAATCTTCTCTGCCACGCCATACTTGTTAGAATCATTAATAATCACCTGAGCTACTTTTTTTGTATCTGTGTTAAAAACAAGGGGTCCGACAAAATTTACTATAGAGTTCTCGATGGGGGATTGAATAAGGACAATATTGTAAATTAAAAGATTTGACTCTGTTGTGATACCAAGTTCTTCTTTAATAGTATCTGGCACTTCAAAATCATATTCACGCACAGCATAAGGGTTCATTAATGTAAAAGATATATTTTCATCTTCACATGATTGCATTTTCATAAAGACTTCATCAATTTTTTGTAATTCAACCTCTTTTATCTCTTCAAAGCCCAAAAGTGGTGTACTCATATTAAATTTCATTTCTAAACCCTTATTTTAATTTCGTCTATTGTATCACTTTTAAGCATAAAATATTCCTAGTTTAAAGAGTGTTATATAAGTTTAGGGTAGAATAGCATTATTATTTGTAAAGAGGATTATTATTTATGCAGATGAAAACAAAAATCTCCCTTCTCGTACTTGCTTTATTGCTACTCTTTAGCGGATGTACAAAAGAAGTTGAAGAGTACAATAGACCCGCTGTGTACTGGTATGGTAAAATTATAGAGTCTGTGGCAAATGACAACCTTGAAAAAGCCGATGACTACTACTCTTCTTTGCAAAGTGAGCATACTGCTTCTCCGCTCTTACCAGAAGCGACAATGATTTTAGGTGTGGCACATATGCATGCACAAGAGTATCTTTTAAGTGATCACTTTTTCACACAGTACATCAAACAGTATGCCAACAACAATGAAAAAGAATTTTCGGAGTTTATGAAGATAAAAGCAAAATATATGTCTTTACCACTTCCAAGACGCGACCAAGCACTGATTCATGAAGCTTTGGCAGCTGCAGAGCACTTTAAGTTCAACTACCCACACTCCATGTACTACCCTATTGTAGATTCCATGGCAACCAACCTTTATATGGCACAAGCCCTTTTAAATGAGTCGATTGCTGCACTTTATGATAGAGTAGATAAACCAAAGGCTGCAAAATACTACAGAGCCATCGAACCTGAACCATGGATAAATTGGGATGAAGTCAATCGTGCCAATACTCCATGGTATAGAGAATGGTTTGAGGGTGATGGTACTTCAAGCTGGTATGATTTTATGATTCCAGATACCATAAATGTTGTTTCGCGCAACTCAGTCCAAGATGACAATACTTCAAAAAACTAGGATACATATACAATGAACTTAAGTAATTATGGCACTTTTCCAGCAGACATTCCTGTCATAGCGGAGGACGACCTTTTTTTATACCCTTTTATGATTTCACCACTTTTTTTAAGTGATGAAGAGAACATAAACGCAGCAACAAAAGCAATAGAAGAAAACACCCTTGTCATTGTCTGCCCTACTCGCCCCACATTTGAAGGCAAAAGAGATTTTAACGCCATTTATGATGCAGGTGTTATTGGTTCTATCATGCGAAAGGTCTCTTTACCTGATGGAAGAGTCAAAGTACTTTTTCAAGGTTTAAGCCGAGCCAAAGTAGCCTATGAGGTTTCTAAAAACCCTTTGATTGCCCATGTTGATGTGCTTGTACCTTATGCTGTCAATGAACTCAAAGTCGATGCTATCTTAGAGATAGTGCGAGAGAAAGTACGTGCACTCTCAAGTGTCAGTAACTACTTTCCCCCTGATTTACTTAAAACCATAGAAGAAAATCATGACCATAACCGTATCATTGACCTTATTTGTTCCTCTGTAAAACTCAAAAAAGAGCAAGCCTATAAACTTTTTATAGAGACAGATACAGAAAAAAGATTTTTAGATCTTATTGATTATCTTATCGATGAAATTGAGGCCAATAAACTCCAAAAAGAGATCCGTTCAAAAGTCCATACACACATAGAAAAGGTAAATAAAGAGTATTTTTTAAAAGAGCAACTCAAAGAGATTCAAAAAGAACTCGGCACAGACACTTCTCGAGAAGAAGAGATACAAGAGTATCGTAAAAAACTCGATGCTAAAAAAGATGCTATGGAAAAAGATGTTTATAAAGAGATAAACAAACAACTCGAGCGCTTTTCACGTATGCACCCTGACTCCTCCGATGCGGCCATGACACAGACATATCTTGATTGGGTTTTAGAAATTCCTTTTGGAGTATTAAGCAAAAAACCACTCAAAATTGAAGATGTGAAAACGCAACTCGATAAAGACCATTTTTCTCTGAAAAAACCAAAAAAACGCATTGTTGAATACTTTGCAGTAAAAGAGCTTCTCTCTTTACGTGGTATATCACAAAAAAAAGGGGCTGGAGCAATTCTCTGTTTCTCAGGACCTCCAGGTGTTGGAAAAACTTCTCTTGCAAACTCTATAGCCACAGCCCTTAAACGCCCACTCGTACGGATTGCCCTTGGGGGACTTGAAGATGTCAATGAACTCAGAGGGCATCGTCGTACCTATGTCGGGGCTATGCCAGGTCGTATTACACAGGGTTTAATAGATGCAAAAAAGATGAATGCTGTGATAGTTCTTGATGAAATCGATAAAGTCTCTCGCTCACAAAGAGGTGACCCTACAGCAGCACTCCTTGAAATTTTAGACCCTGAGCAAAATAGTGCCTTTAGAGACTACTATCTCAACTTCAACCTTGATTTAAGTGATGTGATTTTCATCGCTACTGCGAATGATGTTGGACGCATTCCTGCACCACTGCGTGATAGAATGGAGTTTATCAGTGTGAGTTCTTACACACCACAAGAAAAGTTTGAAATTGCATCGCGTTATCTGCTCCCACAAGAGTTAAAAAAACATGGGCTCAAAAAGTCGGAAGTCAGCATTTCCAAACCTGCTCTTAAAGAGTTGATTCATAGTTATACACGCGAAGCAGGTGTACGAAACCTTCGCCGACGTCTTGCCGATATGAGTCGTAAGATAGCCCAAGAGATTTTGCAAAATCCAGAGAAAAAAAAAGTCTCTGTTTCTCTGAAAAACTTAAAAGACTTTTTTGATAAAAGTGTTTTTGAAATAGAAAAAACAGATAAAATTCCGGTTGTTGGTGTTGTCAATGGGCTTGCATGGACTGCCGTTGGCGGAGATGTTTTAAAAATAGAGAGTATTCGCATTAAAGGCAAAGGCACTCTGCAACTCACAGGAAGTCTTGGGGATGTTATGAAAGAGTCTGCAAGGATTGCTATGAGTGTTGTCAAAACTCTTATTGATACAAAAAAACTCGAAATTACGGAAGAAAACATTCCTAAAACATTCAAAGAACGTGAAGAGCAAATCACCATAGACCCAAGTGAAGTCTATAAACGCTATGACCTACATATTCATGTTCCAGATGGTGCGACACCAAAAGATGGACCAAGTGCAGGAATAGCCATGGTAAGTGTTATCTCTTCTATCTTAAGTTCTAAAAAGATACGCTCTGAAATTGCTATGACAGGTGAAGTCTCTTTGAGTGGTGATGTACTCCCTATTGGAGGACTAAAAGAGAAACTCATTGCTGCCCATAAAGCAGGTATGACAAAGGTTTTAGTACCACAAAAAAATTATGAGCGAGATTTGGATGATATTCCAAAAGAGGTCAAAGAGAATGTAAAAATACTCGGAGTATCTCGAGTTGAAGAAGTTTTAAAACAGGTACTTCTATAGCCCTGTTTTAAATAATCACCGTCGCTATTTTTTCAACGAGTTCATCACTGCGAATTGGCTTCATTAAAAATCCATTTGCACCAAATTCCAAAGCTTCACTTTTCTTTGTTTCATCAGTTGTAAGCACTAAAATAGGTAACTGTCTTAAGTTATCATCTGCTCTGACAACCTTTAACATCTCCAAGCCACCCATAATAGGCATAATAATATCAAGTAAAATCAAATCAATATCGTTTCTTGATTTTAAAACACCGATTGCATCTGAACCATTTTTCGCTTCTATTACCTCTGCAACTCTTCCACTTTTTTTCAGCATTGATTTAAGCAACTTTAAATTAATCAAATCATCATCAACAGCTAATACAACTAAATCATCTCTTTGCATATTTTATACCTTTAAATAAATCTTTCAAGTAAGAGACCTAATAAATCTCTACTTACAACATTATTAATCACTCTTTGCACATACTGAGCATCTTTTTCATCTGCTGTTGCTGCATTAGAGTTCATTAAAATAAGGTTTGTTTCAAGCTGTGTTTCCTCTTTTCTATCTTCTACTACATTATACAGTGTTGCAACATCTAAACCTTCGCATGCTTTATCAAAAAGAACAACTTTATAACTACCCTCTTGCAGTTTTTCATATAAATCTCGTGTTGAGGATGCAAGTTCTAAAGAGTATCCGAGCGGTTCTATAAGCTTCGCGAAAAGTTTTGATTCAAGTGGACTTGTTTTTGCCACCAAGACATCTGCATTATATGTAAATGCAGGCACTGCTTCACTCTCTTCAATCACAGGCTCTGGTTCTGGTTCAGGAACTGGCTCCTGCGCAACAACTTCAGGCTCTGACTCTGGTTCGACAACTTCAGGTTCTGGCTCTATAATTTCAGGCTCTTGTGTAACAACTTCTGGTTCTGGCTCTGCAACTTCAGGTTTTGCTTCTGCCACTTCTGGCTCTTGTGTGACAACTTCAGGCTCTGGGTCTAGGACTTTACTTGCAGGTCTTTGCACTAAGAATGTATTGAGAATAGAGAGAATTTCTTCACGTACTAATGGTTTTGTTGTGTATTCATCAAGCCCTTCAGCAAGGAAGGTCTCTCTATCTCCCTTCAGTGCATTTGCTGTTAATGCAATAATAGGCACATGTGGCTTGTTATAAACACTTTCATACTCTAAAATCTCTTTTGTAGCTTCAACACCATCTAAGAAAGGCATTTGAATATCCATAAAGACTATATCGTACTCATTATCTTTTCTTTTTTGGAAAGCCTCAAGTCCATTAGATGCTATGCTCACAGTAAGTCCCATAGCTTCTAACGTTCTTTTAATCAATTTTTGATTAATAATATTATCTTCTGCGACAAGTACTTTTGCATCAAAACTTGAAAGGTTTTCAGGTACTGCAGCAGGGACTACTTTTTGTGGCACCACTTCAGGAGCACTCTCTACTTCTACTTGTACCTCAGGTTTTTTCTCATATTTTTTATAATTTTCTAAAGCCTGTTGAATTTTAGAGTTGTTAAGTGGCTCATAAATAACCTTATGAATATCAAGATTTTTTGAATCAATCACTTTCATATAGTTTGATTTTGTGAGTAAGACAAGCTGTGCAGGAGCATTCGCATAGGCAACTAAACTTGCTTCATCTGCATACTCATAATCCACAAAGAGTAAATCATATTCTGTTGATTTTTGTAAATATTCAAGTTCATCATAATCTTTAAAAGAAGTATGTGCAACCCCATAAAAATCTAAATATTCACGTAAGTAGACGGCTTGTTGTTTATTTTTTGTTGTTGAGTCTAAAACAAGCGCATTGAGATGTGAGAATGTATCTTTTCTTGATTCTGTTGAAACTTCTATCTCTTCAAAATCAAGGGTAAAGAAGAAAGTTGTTCCCTTACCTGTTTCACTATGAAGGTCAAGTTGTCCACCCATCAACTCAATAAAGTTACTAGAAATTGTAAGTCCAAGCCCCGTACCACCATATTTTCTTGTAATAGAAGTATCGGCTTGAGAGAAAGCTTCAAAAATTCTCGCTTTTTGTTCACTGGTAACACCAATTCCGCTATCTTGCACCTCAAATTTAACTCTGGTAATTCCTGTAACTTCTGTTGGTACTTTTCGAATGTCCACATTAATAGAACCTGCACTACTTGTAAACTTGACTGCGTTTGAAAGAAGGTTAATAATAACTTCTTTGATTTTTGTCGGATCCCCTTTGAGTGAGTTTTCTAATAATGGATCAATAAAACAACTTAAATCAATATGTTTTTCACTTGCACGTACCGCATACACTTCAACAGCACTTTCAAACTCTTTAACAGGGTTAAAGACAACATCCTCAATTTCAAGTTTATTACTCTCAATTTTAGAAAGGTCTAAAATATTGTTGATAATTTCAAGAAGATTTTCTGAACTTTTTTCAATAATCTCGACAAATTCGCCCTGCTCTTCTTCCAAATCTGTATCTTTTAACAGTTCCGTAAATCCAACAATACCATTGAGTGGTGTACGAATTTCATGAGACATATTCGCTAAGAACATTGATTTTGCTTCACTTGCATCAAGGGCAGTTTCTTTATCTTTTTTTGCCTGTTCAACAATTTTTTCAATCAGTCTATATGCCTGTTCTGTTCCATCGGTGGTGTTGAGATTTACCTCTACATGTTCATCGGCATCCGTTGAAGCAACAATCTTTTTAAGTAAATCTTCCAAGTTGAGGACATTTTTTGAAATTTCATTGGAAAGTAAGTACCCAAGGATAGATAAAATAAAGATGAGTGCCCATACAGAGATTGCAGCAACAAGAAAAAGATATGCTTTTTCTTTCACCATTTGTGCTTTTTTCTCAATAAAAAGTGAAATGATATTTTCAGCATTCGCAATCACACGCTCTTTTTCTCGTAACATTTTTTTCCAAGACTCTACATCTGTCGTAAAACTTCCACTGACAATGCTTGCAAATATATTTGATCTTTGGAAATTGATTTTATGAAATAACTCGCGGTTTTTACTGCTCTTAAAAATAGTATCTAGTCGCTTTACAAGCAGACTATTTTCAAGGTTATCGTACTGAATTGCATCCGATTTTGCTATGAGTGAAATCCATTCATTTAACTTTTTCTCTTGCAAAGTATTGTGTTTTTCTAATACATCTGCAACAAAATTTCTCTCCGCAGCTGTTGATTTTCTTGCTCGTTCTAAAGAGGTATAGGCGATAGCAAGCTGGTTAATCTCTGGATCGAGCTGATATGCCGTTAATTTCTCTGTCTCAATATATTTTTTGGCGACCACATACTCATTATATGAGTTATATACAACATAACTTGTTACAAGTAACAAGATAACAATTGGAAAAAGACTAATTAATCGAAGTCTATTTTTTAATCCTAAATTCATCTTTAAGACCTTATTTTGAGATTTGTTTGATCATGGCTTCAAGATTACTTAAAGCCTTTATTGCACTATTTTTATCTGACATTTTAATGAGAACATCTACATCAGATGTCAAGTCTTTAATATACATACTTTCACTCATGCTTTTGAGTAACAACGCTTTTTTACGAGATTGTTGCATATCATCAACTGCCAAGGCTTCTTTTATCTCTTCAAGAATTAAGAATGCTTCTTGCAGATAATCATCAAAGAGTTCGTTAAATGTTTCACTATCTAAGCCTATTTCACTTGCCGCTGCTGATTTGGAATAACTTACATTGACTTGAGGAGCTTCTTGGACTTGAGGGGCTTGTTGAACTTCTGGTGTCACGACTGCAGGGGCTTCAGGCTCTTGTGCAACTGCTTCATCAGAGAGAGGAATCAACTCTGTTGCATCTTCTTCTGCTTTAAAATCTAAGACAAAATCATCATCATTAAAATCTAATACTACTGCTTCACTTGGCTCTTCCTCTGCCTCGGTTTGCGGTGTAAGGACATTTTGTGCCTTCTCTCCTGCAAGCTGTGCCACAATATGATAAAACTGTTGAAGATTTTTCTTAATAACTGCCTCATCTTTAGAAGTATTGATAATACAAAGCCTGTCATACGCATTTTCTATTCGTAAATTTCCTGCAACACCTTTGAGTTTATGAGAGAGAGATGCTACGGTTGGTATATCCCCTTGCGATAAAGCTTTAAACAACTCAGGTTCAAACTCTTTTGCCTGTGCGATAAAATCTTCAATAAACTCTTCAATTAAGTCAATAGGTAAGCCGAGTTCATCCGATGCTAATTGCGGATCAAAGACATAATCATCCTCTTCAGGAACAAAGGTCTCTTCTTGTTTTTGTACTTCAGGTACTACTTGTACTTGAGGTTGCACCTCTGGTGTCACCTCTTCTTCCTCTAACTCAATCTCAAGAGGTACATCTTCAACAGGAGTAGGAAGCGGTGGTTCTTCAAATGGCATATCATCGAGTAAAATTGATGCTTCTTGTGGTACTGGTTCCCCTATGAGTTCCTCTTCATCAAGCAGTAAATTTAGCGCAGGTTTTGCATAGGCTTCTTTTTGTGCTTTTGCAGGAGCAGTTGGAGCAGGAGTTGGTATTGGTGCTGGTGTTGTTTCTACTATATCAACAAGAACTGCTTCTCCTGTATCTCCAGAAATTTGTTTGAGGTTATTCAGTTGCACAATGTAAGATTTTTCTTGTGGACTTTGTGTGAGGTATATCGTTGTAATAGCAATATTTGCAGTAAAAGTTTTTGCATTGACTTGAATCATCACCTGCGATTCTTCGATAGACTCCGCACAATCAACAAAATCAATCCAATGGACATGCTGAAAATTATGGATATAACCCGGTTTTTTTACAAAGAAGTCTGCAAAATCTCGCTCTTGTGCTTGGAGTTGTGCTAAATTTGAAAACCCAAAAATTTTAAGATACTCTGCATCGATTGCAATAAACTCTTTTTCAGAACTATAAATCAACATTTTTCATGTTCTCCCTTACGCTTCTTCGAGCATTTTATTGTAAATCTCTTCGATCTCTAAAATATTTTTTGGTGTTGTATTTTTACGAACGGCAATATAACCCGTAATCACTTCATCATCATCTCTTATTGGAAGTATTTCGGTATCAACCCAGTAGTAGAGTCCATCTTTGCGTAAATTTTTCACAAGTCCATTCCATACTTGTCCTGACTGAATGGTTTGCCACATTTTCGCAAAAAGTTTTTTTGGCATATCAGGATGCCGGATAATGTTATGAGGACTGCCAACAAGTTCATCTGCTGTATAACCAGAAATTTCACAAAACCTTTTATTTGTATAAGTAATGATACCTTGGGCATCTGTTTGGCTGATGATTACTTTGCCCTCAAAGGTATACTCTTGATTCTTAGGTGTTATTTTACTCATATAAAAACCTTACATTAGTGATTTGCTCATTACATACTATCATAAAGCAATAAAAATAAAACTTATTCATAAAAATTCTTTATGATATTAGCATCTTTGATACTTAAAACCGCACTTATCTCTGCAACACTGCTCGTTTTCACTGTTTCAAATGTGCCAAAATGTTTCAATAATTTAACAATTTTTGCCTGAGAGATTCCTTTGAGACTTAAAAGTTTACTCTCTTGATCTATTTTTAATTTTGTTTTTTTATGAAAAGTAATGGCACTTCTATGGGCTTCATCGCGTAGATTTTGTACCCATTGTAAGCTCTTATGACTCTCTTT
>WFQD01000463.1 GCA_015487265.1 Sulfurimonas sp.
AAATTAATGAAACTCTTATAAACATCTGTAGAAACAAAAAAATCAATATTCAAGAAGTGATTAGACAAACTTATCAATTCTTAATGTCTATTAATCTCTATAGGGCAACAGAAAATGTAAATTTACTTCTTGAGATGATATTTGAAGAGTATGAAAGTTCAGAATATATATCATTAGGCTCTTCTTCAAAACAAATAAAAACTCATGTGACAAAAAAACAACATTTAGCTTATACCAATATTAACCGTGCAAACAGAGTGCCTTATTTTAATAAACTTATATCAATTGTAATCAATAATCTTGATTATAGAAATCAAAACTTTGAACCACAAATTCGGCAGGATCAAATAATTAATGATTTTACAGTTCAGTATTTTCTTAATAAGTCCAATAATATAGAAATTTTAATGATTATTATGGAAAGTTTATTAGCAAAAGGTAATTTTATATTGAATAATTCTTACATTTCAGATACTTTTTATAAGGGATTATATTATAGATTATTTGAAGAAAATGAAGCTTGTGAGGTTATTTCCAACTATGTAACAGCAAAATTCATTCAGGGAGAATTAGAAAAAATATTTTTTTGTATGTTAATTGTACATGAAATTAAAAATAACACTAAATCAAGTCATGGTCAAGCAAGAAAAGTATATAAAACTTATAATAATAAGTATAAAAAGATATACAAAGAAGATATAAACTTATTTATAAAAAATGAAATTAAGGTATACAATGAGCTAAGTTATATGGAAAAATTTAAAGAAGTATTCGAATTTATCCGAGCAATGCATCCCAGTGAAAAAGAACAGAAAATTGTAGCTTTATCTTTTTTACCATATGTTGCTATCAATGTAGCTTGATTTTAGTTGTATAAAATCTAATATCTTAAAACTTTTTAGAATTGGCGGGAAATTTTAATACAGTAATTTGAGAATTAGCGGATACGTGTTCAGTTACTCTTCTCTAATACCTAGCCAACAATTTTTCTGACTTCTACAAGTCAAAATCTTATAATATACCGCCCGAGTGGACTTTAAATTTATAATCGAAAAGATTTCCCCGTACCCTTTTAGTATTTCCAGCAAAATATCTCGATACAAATATTTGAAAGATATGAGATTCATTTTTTGGAGATTGGAAATGATGAAGATTATGTTCATTTTTTAGTGCAAAGTGTGCCAAAAATGACAGTAACACGGATGGTGCAAATAATAAAAAGTATCACAGCAAGAGAAGTTTTTGCAAAACACCCTGAGGTGAAAAAACAACTCTGGAGTGGAAGTCTTTGGATAAGTGGTTTTTATGCAAATACTGTTGGTCAATTTGCGAATGAAGAAACAATAAGAAATTATGTTGAAAATCAAGGCAAGAAGTATACAAAGGTGCATACAAGTCAGTTACTATTTGACTTATAAGCTCAAACGACAGTGATACCCCGTACTTTTGGGTCGGGGTTGTTCATTTTCTTATAGATTTCTAAAGTGAGGGGAGTGTTCAAAATTCTGTGTCAGTCTGATATAATAAGAAAATAAAAGGTTGATAAAGATGAGTAAATTAGAGAATACAGGTTTTGATTTTGATGATGCAGTTACTGATATCATGAATGGTAAAAGTATAAGTGGAAAAGATGGTGTACTTGCACCATTAGTAAAACAGTTAGTTGAAGCGGCACTTCAAGCAGAAGTTGAATCTCATATTGCACAAGATGTTTTTGCAGGTAATAAAAATAGAAAAAATGGTACATCTTCTAAAACAATAAAAGCAGAGGGTGGCAGTTTTATTCTTGATACTCCAAGAGATAGAGCCGGAACATTTGAACCCCAACTTGTAAAGAGAAATCAGACCCATTTAACAGATGACATTGAAGAGAAAGTTTTATCTATGTATTCCCTTGGATTGAGTTATGCTGATATATCTAAACATATAGAAGATATGTTAGGTAAATCCCACGAAAACTCAACCACTATGGACTAAAAGTCCCTTTTAAAAGCTGCAGTAGATTTACCTTAACTCCGTAGCCATAAGAAGCCGTTGTCTTATAGATTGCTTTTGTTAATTGCTTGGCATTAGTATTATGAAAACCTACTACTTAAAAAGCGATAGGAGACTTTCATGATTTCAATTTTATAAGCTCATCATACTCGATGCCCAAATTTACACACATCATTCCCAATGTATGGACTTTATATCGAGCTGGATTTGTATTTTTCAATTCATTTAAAGCTTGCCTACTGATATTTAAATCTGAATCTTTTATAAAGCAAGCTATCGTTTTGTCAAGTTTTTTAGGCGATATCCTTTAGTAAATAGCTGTAATTGACTCTGTCAATGCTATGTATATCAATATAATCACTATATATTGTAAAGTTACCAACAAATGTACCACTGTTATTATATGCCTCAAATGCCACCATACCACTCTGGTGACGAGCAAATACGGGATATCCTTTATATTTTGTAATTGCTGCACTTACTGCGGTACAGTAATCAAAAAAATCACGATCTATATCTAAATTTCCATACTCATTTTCAGCATTCCATCTTATATCAAAAGTTTCTTTGCTTATAGGTTCAACTTCTATCTCGTTACTATTAACAATAAATTTTAACTTCATATTTACTAGTTTTGTTCTCAACTTAAATCCTTCGTATCTTTTTAATTACCAAATAATACAATAATTATTTAATTTTGTCAAGTATTCCTGTCATTTTTAATTAAGTCGTATCTATAGTAAATCCACTCTTTATTCATGCATTTACTAAATCCATGACTATCAGAAAGATTAAGACTGATGCTAAAGATGCACATATCATCTCTCTTTTTGCAAAGAGAAATGGTGCAACTTTAAAGTTGTCTCACTCTGATGATTTAGAGTCAATCAAACCTATCGTTAGAGAAAAAGAGAAACTGATAAAATCTATGTCTGCTTTAAAAACAGATATGAAGTCTATAGTTAATCAGGTATTCCCAGAAATGTTAAAGAACACAAATATCTTTTCAAAAAGCAGTTTAAATCTGCTCTTACAAGCCCCTAGCAAACGAGTTATTAGGAACTTGAAAGAGAAGAAAATAGCCAAACTTTTGTCTTCTGATATTACGAAAGGTGCTAAGCCTAAGATAGGAGCTAAAGAGATACTCTCATTAGCTAAAAACTCTATAGGTATTAACAATCAATCGTTAGAAAAAATACTTATCTCAAAAATCAAACAGTTAGAGTTTTTACAACTTCAACTAGATGAGTTTAATGAGATAATAGAATCGTTTGTTGATGAGCATCACAATGATGACATAGAGCTATTGACATCTATATCAGGCACTGGTAAAGCTAGTGCTTCATCATTTCTTATCGAGCTTGGAGATATCAACAATTTCTCTACTCATAAGCAGCTAACTGCTTTTATAGGAACTGATCCAACTATCTACCAAAGTGGTACTTCTGTGAATGTTAAAGGTTCAATCTCTAAAAGAGGAAACTCACACTTAAGAAGAACTATCTGGCACATGGCTAGAGCAGCTACTGTATTGAATGATACTCTCAATGATGTGTCAACCCTATATCATACTAATCCATAAACATTCTAAGCTGCTGTTTCAACCTGTAACATCATTTTTTCTTCAAACTCGACAGGTGACAAATTATTATTTGAACTATGCATTCTTTGGCGGTTATAATAAACTTC
>WFQD01000464.1 GCA_015487265.1 Sulfurimonas sp.
CACTTAAAAGCGTAAAGATGGTTGTATCCATGCAGCATAATCTCTACCAAGCCTTCATCGATCTTTTCTTGGATATACTCTACAAGCTCTTTGTTTTTGCCAAGGGGTTGTTCGTTTGTTTCTTGATAAAAAGTGCTAAAATCTCCGGCATGAAACATCTCAACACTAAAAGGAATCGTTGCGAATGAAACTTTAATTTTCTTATCAAAAAGCGGTTTGTAGATTTTATCTATATTTTGCGGTTTTGTCCAAAAGGAGAGATCATCATCTCGAATAACTAAAGCCATTTTCTACCTTGCATATATGCTGCCTAAATTTTCCACCTGCTAAAGGATCTATTTTCTCAACTTCATTCCATCTGACTTTACATCCGGTCAAAGCGTTTTTTACCAATTTTTGAACATATTCAAATTCATTCTTGTTGAACAAATCTTTATTTTTTACCCAAAAGATATCTACACTAAAATCTTCGTTTTGAACCATTTGGTATTTTTCTATACCTTGAGATTTCTTCATATAATTTTGCCACAAATGGGAACTGATTTTCCCGCCATCGGGTAAAATAAACATCTCATTAACTCTACCTTCGATAAAATCAAATACTTTAAACGCTCTACCACATTCACATCGGTAATTTTCGTTTATTTGAGCTATATCTCCGTTTTTATATCTTATAAAGGGCAATGCTTTTGATGTTAAATCGGTAAACACAATTTCACCGTTTTTATCGGTCTGTACAATCAATCTATCCTCTTGGATATGAAGTTTGTGTTCACTCCTTGCTTGTATATCGCACTCATGAGCGATAATGGAACTCTCTGTTCCCCCATATCTGTTAAAAACCAATGTATTAAAAGCTTTAGATAAAACTTCTCTTGTAGTATCATCTAATTTTTCCGCTCCCGTTACAATCGATTTTATTTGAAAGCTTAGTTCAATATCATTTTTTATCATGTAATTTGCAATCTCTCTTAATGCGCTGGGAAATCCATCTATTATTTCCGGTTTTATCTTGTTTAACTCCTCTATAAAATAGTTTATTCTTTTTTCATTTAACTCGGTTTCTTTTGGGTATTTTGGATCATATATGCAAAATCTATACTCTTTTGTTATAAATTCTTTAACTTTTTCTTTGAAACTTTTTTTATAACTGCCTCTCCAAAACTTAGCCCATTTTACTCCATAATCCAACCCATACCATTTATAAAGTCTTCTTCTTAAACCGTTTTTATGCTCCTCACTCTCTTTATCTACGGGAAATCTAAAAGGTTTGCCGCTTGAACCCGTAGTAGTTTGCCAAACAATTGCATCAGTATTTAATTTATAAATATATTGTTTTGAGATTTTTTTCTCTTTGATCGCTTGTTGGAGCATCTTTTTTGTCGTTATTGGAAACTTCTGCAAATCATCAAGTGAAGTGATTTTATAATCTATGTTATGTTTATCCCACAATTCTTTATAAAACGCTACATTTTTGTATGCGTATTCCAATAACTCTTGCAATTTTTTTAATTGATACGCTTCTAATCTCTCTTTGTCCCACCATTGTGATTGTTCATAAAACAAATAGCGTTTATATACTTGCGGTCTAAAGAGCCTTAAAATCAACCTACTTAACATTTAATATCTCATACCCCATCAATTTCGCCCACTCAATATCTTGCCCAAAATCCACCACATAAGGTCTCCCCACCAAACACAACAAAGGGATATCGCTTTGGTGGTCACTATATGCATAGGAATTATCCATATCGAATTGATCTAAATCTATAGTATCTCTTAGTTTTTTTATCTTATTGATTCCCATGCAATCAAGACCCGCTATTTTTCCGGTATAAACTCCATCACAAACCTCCAAGTCGGTTGCTACGACAAAATCGATGTCGTACTTTTTTGCATAATGTTTTATATATACGCTAAATCCGCCTGAAACTATAACGACGGTATCTCCTTGTGCTTTATGCCAGAGCATTTTTTCAACCACTGCTTTATTCTCTTTTGGTATGAGAAAGTTTTCCACATACTCTTTTACAATCTCCTCCATATCTTCAAGGCTCAATCCTTTGATTTGCTTGAGTTGCCATTTTTTATGTCTATACCCAAAAAGAAGCCCGCTTTTTCGACCCAAAACTCTAACAAACTCGTTAGCGACCGCACTGAAGCGTTTGTTTTTTTGGTATGCCAAAGTTACAAATCTATTTGCGGTTTGCATCCCTATCAAAGTATCGCAAAAATCAAAAAGGGCTAAAGTTTTTTTATTTTGCATCGGCAAACATATCCTTCATTGAATCGATAATAATTCTATTTTCCTCTTTTGTTCTTCCGGCAATTCTGATATATTCACCGTTTAAACCTATTTTATCGCTTCCCGTTCTTGTATAAACTCCATATTTGATCAACATTTTAGAAACAAAATCTGCAGAAGTGCTGCCATCAAGCAGTTCTATCAAAGCGAAATTCGCCATACTTGGCAATCTCTTGATAGCATCGATATTTGACAATTCATCAAAAAATTCATGTGCATCCTTTATGTATTGTTTTCTTACCTTTTCGTATTCAGCAAGGAAATCATCCCTTTGGTATAGTCTAAAAAAATACTCCGCCAATCCGTTAGAGTTCCACAAATACCCGTTTTGAAGCAATTTTGACGCTTTGTATCTGTCCATCACTGCATAACCTGCTCGTATTCCTGCAATACCAAAATCTTTTGACATACTTTTTACAACGATAACATTGCTGAACTCTTTAAACAATTCTGTAGCTGAAATAAGGGAGTATTCCTCATCTTCATAAGCAAAATGGATAAAACTTTCATCTATAATGATGTTTTTAACCTCTTTTAAATTGTTTAAAATGTGTCTTAAATCTTTGTATTTTACATAACCGCCATTTGGGTTGTTGGGATTAATTATCACGATGCTGTCAGGCTTGTTCTTTTTGACAAATTCTATATACTCATCCGCTATCAAAGCATAATTATCCTCTTTTTTCAGCTGATAAAATACAACTTCGGTATCTTCTCTTGCAAATTCATAATATGATGAAAATGTAGGAATATTTACAATAATTTTCTTTTCAACAAACTGATGCAAAATTGCCTGAATGATCTCTATAGCACCGTTTGCTACAAAGATGTTTTCCTTGTTGGCATCGATAGCCTTGCTTATTACCTCTGCGATCACATTATTTTGAGAGGGGTAAAACTCCAAAACATCCCTTAATTTTCCCGTATCGACCAAATCTCTTTTCAAATAATCCAAAAAAAGATTCGTAGCATAAGGGTTAGATAAAAAACAGGCATCCACTTTAATATTTAATTCCGGTAATTCCTGGACAATAGTAAATATGCTTGGACTATGACTCCCCGCAGCCTCTTTTAGCTGTCTAATCTTTGATGCAATTTTTTGTTCCTCTTTTGTTAACTCAATCATTACTTCAGTCCTTGTTTATCTTATTGAATTTATTATCAACTAACGACACGACACTTCTAAACTTATTCCCTTTGTCCAATGGTATTTTCTCAACTATGTTCCAAGAAAACTTTATACTTGGATAAATAGAAACGATCTTTCCTTGTAATTTTTTCAAATCAAGCGGATTACAGTTCGTTGATTGTAAAATTATATCTATATTGCTTTTATCTGTTTGTATTACTTTAAATCGTTCAATCCAATTTTCCGTTCTAAAATACACAAACCACATATGAGAATATATCAAACTGCCGTCTTCAAGCTCAAATATATCGTTTGTTCGCCCCTCTACCGATTTGAAATATCGAAAACTATCATCAAATTTATAAAAGTTTTTATCTACAATCGCCATATCGCCTATTTGGTAGCGAATAAGTGGTGTGGCTTTGGAATGAAGATCGGTTATTGTTATAAGTCCCATTTCTCCGGGTTTTACATCGTTGCCGTTTTCGTCTAAAACTTCTATAAAATACAAATCCTCAGAAATCGTAAGATTGTGTGTTTGTTTTTTGTTAACCGCAATGGAAGGAGCTTCCGTTCCGCCGTAAAGATTATATACCGGACATCGAAACACCTTTTCAAAATATTCCCACATCCCTTGCGGCAAATATTCAGCCGAAGCAACAAGCGATTCTAAAGTGTCGAATTTGATATTTAACTTTTCGACAATCTGCGCTATGGAATAAAGAGCGCTCACATACCCTCTGATCACCTGTGGTTTAAACTCTCTTAACTCTTCAATAATCTCTAAAATTTTTTCATTTGTCATTGCGCTGTTTATCGGGTCGTTTACATCACCGACCGCAATTATCAGCAAAAGACCTGCATCTTTTAATTTTTGCTCACTCTTTGTGAGTTGTTTGTCTCTCCATATTTTTACAAATCTCTTATGTGGCAAAATGCCCATTTGTTTCCAAAGTCTTCCTTGAACTAAACCTCTTTTTTTTATACACTCTGTATCGAAACACATCTCAAGCGGAGTTCCCGTTGAGCCTGTTGTGTGTCCACAATGCAAATCTTTTTTCTCAAACTCCACAGAGAGGATTTTGTCATCTTTGATAGCCTGTTTAAATATCTCCTTTTTTAAAATAGGTAAT
>WFQD01000465.1 GCA_015487265.1 Sulfurimonas sp.
GTATTTAGGCTCTTTCTGCATATCTAGCAATTTCTTAATTTCTTGAATCTTTGGTAATGGAAACTCATTACTTTTGAGAATATAGTTTATGTTATTGCCTTGAAAAATTACAGCTTCTAATATATTGGACCTATCAAGATTAAATGCAATTTCTAAGCAAGTATGCCTTTCATAATCAGACAACTCTATAAAGTCTATACTTCTTCCATCAACAATAATCTTATAAAACTCATACTCTTTTTCTTTGTTTTTATATGGATAAAGCATTGTAATTTTATTGGATAAAGCACTGTATGGCAATATTAACTTTCGCTCTTTTATCTCCTTTTTAACAACGAGTTCCTTAAGTAACACTTGCAGTAGTTTAATGTCATCCCCTATGCTCTTAAATGTATCTAGTGTAATATTTTGGACTTTACCTTCTGTCTCTTTATGAAAGTTTACATAGGGGTCCTTTAGTTTATACTTTTCATAATACTCTTTTTCATATGCTATAGTAAAATTGTATATACCCCTTTCAACCTTGTTGGAATCAGTAATCTCAAAAAGGAATCCTAGATGTTTTTGTATATTTGCTTTAAAAGTTTCAATCTCTTTAGATAAATCAACATCTGTGTAATTTGCAACATGAATAGATTTCAATTCTTTAATCTCTTGCCTAATTTTATCTTGTAAAACTATTTTTTTTGTTTCAGCATCTTTCCCACCATTCAATAGGTCCGTTTCCATAGTATGAAATTTTATTTTTACTAGGTCCGAAAAATTTTGCTCTATATCTTTGATATATCTGATAAGGACATATACTTTGCTCTCTTGAATTAAATTTTTTTTACTATTTTCCATCAAGCCTAAAAATCTGTATGATGATTTCTTGTTGGAATAGTTCCCCATTTTATATAGCTGTATTCCATCCTCTTGTTTTAAAACTTTTATTAGCTTACCCTCATTGATTTTGTAGCCATCTTTCACACTTCGAGTTTTGATAAAAGTTGTCACATTTAGAGAAAGAAACATATCCCTATTAATAGATATTTTAATTGCTAAAAGTTTAGATGGTTTTGTATCAGCAAGATAATACAAGCCATAGGGGTCGTGGTCCACTTCAAAATAATTTGATTCTTTTGCCAAAAGAGAATTAATCAGTCGAAGAAGTATATATTCTTTTTCTTTTTGAATCTCAGTAAAATGTAGTTGTGTTATTTCATAGTCATTTGCATATTCTTTTGCCATACCACTTTGGCTCAAAACAACTAATGTGTATTTTCCATCTACAGCATGTGCCATTGGTTTGATATTTTCTTTTATTCCTGCATAAAAGACCTGATATTCTTTTGCATTTTTACTTTTGTTCCTAATTTTATATATAGAGTATCGTTCAAGAAGCTTTCCATAATCAATTTTTACATGCATTCTATTAGTCATTGTGTTAATTGTCATTTATAAACTCCTTGATAGCCTGCATCATTCGTATATCTAATATGGGGTTTTCTCTTTTGGTTATATCAATTAAAAAAGGTACAATCATAATATTCTCACTAACAGTAGGTTTTCTACTTTTACCATTTGGCACTTCTGCGAATATATTTATTATGACTGCTTTATTTGCCTGCATATTCATTAGTTTATATTTTGCTTTATCTCGCAACTCTTTTTGATTTTGAATCTCTATTGTCTGTTGTGAGTAATATTTAAAATCAAAATAAACACTATTATCTTCCAACTTATAATCAAATCTTTCATATTCATCACCACTGTTAATATTAAGAGGAAAGATTTCTGTATGACAGTACTTCTCTACTAGAAATTTTCCAATTACTTCACCTAATGCACCTTTATAAAGATTATTAAAAGCAATAGGTGTCATCAGAGAATCATATTTAAAATCTAAGCAAATGTTATTTATTTTCACACACTCATCTAGTTCTTGCATATTTCCGATAATATCCAACTTTACAGCTTCTTTTGATACTATCATCTTTTTAAAACTATCATTAAAAAATATCTCTACA
>WFQD01000466.1 GCA_015487265.1 Sulfurimonas sp.
GATTTTAGTTGTCTATCAGCAAGATAATAGTGATTTTAATTAAAAGTTTGAATAAAAATAGAAAAACTTTTAACTATTAGTTTTTAATAATTAAACCAGCAGTATTACTAATACTTTATTAATCTATTTGATAAATTTTGATAGAATGAAATCTTGCAAACAATAGGAATTGAAATGTCTCAAAAACTTGAAATACAAATAAAAGAAAATAAAATTTATGTTCCACTAAAAAATAAATGGCTGATAAATCAACCAGAAGAGGAAGTGCGACAAAAGTATGTTTGTCGCCTTGTAAATAGCTATGGTTATGATTTAAAACAAATGGCTCAAGAGGTGCAAGTAAGTAACTCTTCTCGTGGACAAGGTAGAGCAAGAGCAGATATAGTTATATGGCGAAGTGAAAAAGATAAACTTGAAGAAAACAGTCCAATAATTGTAGTAGAGTGCAAAGCTGATTATATCACTATTCGTGAAGAAGATTATTTTCAAGGTTCTAATTATGCCTCTTGGGCTGGAGCCGATTTTTTTGTTACAACCAATCTCAAAGAGACAAAAATATTTCAAGTTATAAAGGGAAAAATTCCTAAAAGACTTAAAGAGATTATAGATATTCCAAAAGCTTCAATAGTAAATAATAATAAAAAGATAGAAGAACTTTTAAAACAAACCAAAGCTTTTACAAGAGATGAATTTTCAAAACTGCTGTTTAAATGTCATAATATCATACGGAATAATGACAAACTCTCTCCAGAAGCTGCCTTTGATGAGATAAGTAAAATACTCTTTATAAAAATAAGGTATGAACGAAGAAATGACGATGCTCAAATATTTTCTTTAGAAGAGTTCAAAAAAGGTAAAAAATATTATGATAGGGACAAAGCTCCAAACTCTCCAGAATATTTTCAAAACTTATTTGAATTAACAAAGCAAGAGTTTGCAGATGACAATCTTTTTAGTGAACATGAAAAGATGAGAATTAAACAGGGAAGTTTTGAAGCTATAGTTGAAGAACTTGAAAAATATAATCTCTCAATAACTTCTGATGACGTTAAAGGGATAGCATTTGAGCAGTTTTTAGGGCGAACATTTAGAGGGGAGTTAGGACAGTTTTTTACTCCACGAACGGTAGTTGATTTTATAAATGATGTGCTAGACCCACAGGAAGGAGAGGTGATTTGTGATCCTTGTTGTGGTAGTGGTGGGTTTTTGATAAAGTCGTTTGAATATATTAGAAGCCAAATAGAAGAAGATATTCATAAACAAAAAGAGGCTATTAAAGCAAAATATTATGATGAATCTTACGAAAAAGAGAATGAAAATATAAAAGCCAATATAGATGAAAAAGTAAATAAACTTTTTGCAAAACTCAACAAAGAGTTAGATAAAGATTATGAAAATAGTCGTCTTCGAAAACTCTCTTATGACTGTATATTTGGGACAGATGCAAATCCTCGTATGAGTAGAACAGCAAAGATGAATATGATTATGCATGGAGATGGTCATGGAGGTGTGCACCATAATGATGGCCTTCTTAATGTCAACGGCATATTTGAAAACCGTTTTGATGTGATACTTACAAATCCACCTTTTGGTTCTCGTATAGAAAAATCTCTTAAAATTACTGAAGAAGATAGGTTTACAGATAAAGAGAGAATCAAAAAGTATCAAGAGAGATATGGAGAGGATGAATACAATAAAGCCCTTAGCCAAGTAAACGATAATGTGGGTAAGTCTATTCTTAGTTTATATGATACGGGTAAAATGAGTGGTTTAACAGAAGTACTTTTTATAGAGAGATGTTTACGACTGCTTAAACCAGGTGGAAGAATGGGGATAGTTTTACCAGAAGGGGTACTAAATAATTCTAATCTTCAAAAAGTAAGAGATTATGTAGAGTCTCAAGCAAAAATAGTGCTTATTACTTCTATACCTCAAGATGTGTTTATAGCTTCTGGGGCTACTGTTAAACCTAGTCTTTTGTTTTTTAAAAAGTTTAGCGAAAATGAAGCAAAAGAGTATGAAACAATAAAAAATAAAGCTACTTTTGAGATAGAGCAAAAGTATCAAGATGAATTAGACAAGATAGAAAATAAACTTAAAAAAAGAGGTAAAGAAGCTTTAGGTACTGATGAAAAGAAATCTTTACGAAAACAAAAAAAAGAGTTTGAAGAGAAGATACAAAATGAGATAAAAGCACTTATAAAAGAAAGATTTAACTATGAGATACCAATTGCAGAGGTACAAAAAGCTGGGATAAGCACGACTGGAGCAAAGATAGAAAATGAGCTAGAACCATTAGAACAAGAGTTTAGCAAATATAGAAAAAAACAAAAACTTTGGACTGCAAACAGACTCAAAGTATCTTATGAAATAAAAGATGATGAGATAGTAAGAATTTTAGATGATAAAGAGTTGGTTTTATGAGTAAGATGCAATCTTTTTTAAAATTTATTTCTTTACATGAACTTGACTATTGGGATGTTAAGAGGTATGGAAATGCTAATTTTATTTTTGATAATGCCGTAGTATTGAAAAATATATTAAAACCCTTTAAAAAAGTTGTATCAAAAGAAGATATTAAAAAGAATAGATGGAGGATTATTTCAAAAATAAATTTTTCTGGAGAATTATTTTTAAGAGAATTTAGAGAAATAGACACCTATAAAGGAAAACTTTATAAAGTGCCTGAAAATAGTATTATATATTCTAAAATAAATGTAAGACATGGTTGTATCTATTTCCATAAAAAAGATTCTATTCCATTTACAGTTAGTTCAGAATATCCTGTATTTACA
>WFQD01000467.1 GCA_015487265.1 Sulfurimonas sp.
TTGCAAAGACCCAGTAAAAACCGCCATCTCTGGTTTTATTCTTAACATAACCCGTCCAAATTTTGTTTTGTTTGATTGTTTCCCATAGATCTTTAAATGCAGCTTTTGGCATATCCGGATGCCGAACTATATTATGTGGTTTTCCTATCATTTCTTCGATATCATATCCTGCAATTTTACAGAAATCATCATTTGCAAAAAGAATAGTGCCTTTTTCATCTGTCTGAGAAACTAGAAAGTCGTTGCTATTAAGAACTGTTTCACCCATTTATTGTACCTTTCTGTTGAAATTATGAAATATTATAATATTTTTAATTTAAGATATGTTTAATGTTGAGTACCATTACATTGAAAAAACTAGAAAAAGAATATCCATTAGAGTTACAGGAGACAATATGCTCATATTGTAAAGAAGAAATGATAAATACCATTGATAGTATTGAATGTAAATGGAAGATATAAAAAGTTTGAGAATAAAATCAGGCCAAGAAATCTTTTACAAGTACCATAATCAGGACTGATTTAAAAACTTTTTTAAAAATTAGACTGCTTTTTTATCTATAATAAAGCGTGAGAATGTTTGAAGATATTTTGAGAATATCTCATAATTGTGGCCAAGTTGCAATTTTTTCAAATCTCTTAAACACTCGCAATATAGGGCTTTATTTGAATAGTTTTTTTATCAAAATCAGGACACTTTTAAATTTTTTGGATTTATTCGCATACTTTAATAAACATTCTCACACTTTATTGAATCTTGCAGCAAAGGTACCTTTACAAATTTTGAAATATATGAAGAACACGCATAGAGCCCGTATCTAAACAAAATAAATCTTCAGTGTACACAAATGCACAAATGTAATTTATCCATAATGTATAATCTTTTACGATACTTTTTCTTTTGAGAGGAGAGGTTATCTGTTGTTTGAAGTTGATTCGATGGAAATGATTGTGGGTGAACTATAAAAAACAATACTTGAGCTTAGATGGTTTTTGTGGCAGTTGTATACTTTAGATGTTGCATTTTAGCATTATACATTGCACCATCAGCTAAACAAATAAGCTCATTGATATCTTGTGCATCCTCAGGGTAAAAGGAAACACCTATTGCTGTCTTTATATCTATATTTTTCCCCTCTTGTGCATAAGGGGGTATAAGTGATTTATGGATTTTCTCAACAATTGAATCGATTTTTCTTTCATCGATATAAGGCAAAAATGCTATAAATTCATCTCCGCCAAAACGAGCAAGGGTATCGCTTGAACGAAAAACATTTTGCACTCTTTTTGCAAACTCTTTGAGTATATTATCACCTATAACATGACCAAAATTGTCATTAATATGTTTAAAATTATTAAGGTCAAAGAAGAGGATGGCAACAATATAGCCTTCTCTTTTTGCTCGTTTGATTTCTTGTTTAAGCCTGTCATTGAAAAGTTTTCTGTTTGGTAAAGAGGTAAGGCTGTCATGAAAAGCTAAATGATTCATTTTCTGTAGTAAAATTTCCGTTTTTTGTAACTGCATACAGTTTTGCTGCATTAAGATTCTCAAGTTCTTAGCAATTTGTGCTATTTCATCATCATTGCTAAGCAGTCTTTGGTGGACCCCTTCTTCAACTTTATTTCTGGTCAAATAAAGTTCCATAAATGTTTTAAGTAACTCGAGCCTGTTCATACCTTGCTTTAAAAGAACTCCAAGTGCAAAATAGACAATTAACAGTACCAAGGTAACTGCAATAGAAGGAATAACAATAAAATGGTAATACTCAAAAGCAGGTGTATACTTCATGCGGTACACAACAGAGTTTATTTGTGGGTAAATAGGAATACTTTGAGAAAGTAAAGAGTTTTTTAAAATATCAAATGAGCTCACAAATGGAATTGTGATATCCTGTGTGTACAAGTGTGCAGAAAGGTAAAGTTTATGCTTCACAATTTCCTCTTTGTAAAGTTCTAAATCATTCCTAACCATGTTTACATATTGAAAGTTTGCCGATAAAAAGATAATTAGAAAAGTCATCAAATAAATAAGAATAAGGCGACGTTTAAATTCGTCAACATAAGAGTATTTCATATATCCATTCCCCCTCACAAAAATATATAATACTGTCATCTATTTTAAGGATTTGTTAAACTTTTATATCAGTATGATATTTGAAGATTTTTGTTGACTCTTTGTAAAAAACTTAAGAGAGCTAAGTTTGAGATAATTAATAAAA
>WFQD01000468.1 GCA_015487265.1 Sulfurimonas sp.
TCCTCACATAATATAAAAAATATTATACTCTTTCTTGGTTAATTTGTAGCATTATAAACTTAAGTAATTACAAATATATTGAACTTTAATATTTAATGAGTTATTTTTAGATATAATTCCACTTATATTTCAAGGAGAAGGTATCCTATAGACCTTTTTTGCAAGGCAAACTTGTATCATCTCCTTGGTTCAAAGGATAATGATGCAAGAAAATGCACAAACAGAAACTACAAACGAAGCGCCGACTATCACATTTGATGATTTAGGCTTAAAAAAAGAGATACTTAAAAGTGTTAAATATGCAGGATTTAAAGTTCCTTCTCCTATTCAAGAAAAAGCAATTCCCGTTGTTTTAGCAGGTCGAGACATGGTCGGGCAAGCACATACAGGAACAGGAAAAACCGCTGCGTTTTCACTCCCAGCACTTTCAAACATGAAACTTGATGGCAGTGTTGAACTTTTAGTCATTACACCGACACGCGAACTTGCTACACAAGTAAGCGATGAAATTTTCAAATATGGTCGTAACTTAGGTGTAAAAACTGTTACTGTTTATGGTGGTAGTTCATATAAACGCCAACTTGACCTTATAGGACGGGGGGCTTCTGTTGTTGTTGCAACACCGGGGCGTTTACTTGACATTCTCAAACGCAATATGCTTGAAGATTTTGCACCTTCAACTGTCGTTCTTGATGAAGCCGATGAAATGCTTGATATGGGATTTTTAGATGATATTAATGAAATTTTTTCTTATCTTCCAACATCTCGTCAAACACTCCTTTTCTCAGCGACAATGCCAGCGCCTATCAAAACACTTGCAAGTCGTATTTTACAAGACCCTGAGTTTATCTCCATTACAAAGGGTGAGACAACAAACACAGATATTGAACAGCTCTATTATGTCATTGATGAGCACGAAAGAGATGATGCCATTATCCGTTTGATGGATAGCGAGACAAGCAAAAAGTCAGTTGTTTTTTGTCGAACAAAATCAGAAGTCGATAGACTCTCGAATGTCCTCTCAAACGCAGGCTACCTTGCAAATGGTCTCCATGGTGACATGGAACAACGCCAACGTGAAACGGTCATTAAAGGGTTTAAATCTAATTCTGTCAAAGTCCTTGTGGCAACTGATGTCGCTGCTCGTGGTATTCATATTGACAACATTTCGCATGTTTTTAACTACCACATCCCTTTTGACCCTGAGTCGTATGTTCACCGTATTGGACGAACAGGACGTGCAGGAACTAAAGGAAAAGCAATTACTTTGCTTACTCCTTTAGAGTTTAAAGAGCTCCAGCGCATTAAACAAAAAGTCGGCACTTCTATGGAACATGCCTTTGTACCAAGTAAAAACGATATGCGAGCAACAACTATTGAAAATATTGTCAAAAATATCGAAGATCAAAAAATCTATGATGAAGCGCATAAAGTTTTAGATAGACTCAAAGAAGATATAGATGAAGAGACTATCATGTTTAAACTTATCTCTATGATTTTAGATAAACAAGATATTAAGGGTCCAAACAATATCGGTATTGCAGCCGATAAACTCGATGCCATCTTAGCACGTGCCGCACAACGTGGCGGTGGCAATGGTCGCGGACGTGGTCGTGGCAGAAGCGGTGGTGGTTACCGTGGAAGAAATGGCGGTGGTCATAGAAATGGTGGTGGTGGAAACCGCAACCGTTCAGGCGGTAGAAATTCAGGTGGTTACAGAGGGAATCGCGACTAAATTTATGATAAACAACAGTATCATTTACGAAGATAATGAACTCATTATCGAAAAAGAGCCAAGTGAAATTCCTTGGCTCAAAATCTTTACAAAAGAGCCTTACAAAGAGTTAGGCGATGTGCCAAAAGCATTGCGTTTACGACTTTGGGAAGTTTATGACATCCTCGAAGAAGAGATGAAGACTTACTACAAACCTACTAAAATAAATATGGCTTCATTTGCCAATATGCTTCCGCGTGTTCACATTCATGTTATGGCAAGATTTCAAGAAGATAGTTACTTTCCAAATCCAATGTGGGGTGAAAAATTACGCGATGCGAAGCTAGAGCTTCCGAGTGAAGATGAGTTTTATAAAAGAGTTGTTCAGGCTTTAAAAAAAGCCTAAACTCTTCTATTTTTTAAGTGGAGAGAATGGAACGAGTGCTGAACCCCAAGTAAGACCGCCACCAAAGGCATCAAGTAGCATCATATCGCCAGCTTGTAAGCGACCACTTTCATAAATATCGTTAATAGCCATCGGAATAGAAGCTCCTGATGTATTTCCATACTTATGCACAGTCAAAACCACTTGTTCTTCTTTCATTTTCAAAGCATCACCAACCGCTTTAATGATACGGTAATTAGCTTGATGTGGCACAAAATGGGTGATAGAATCACTCTCTATATTGTTATCAGCAAGAATTTCTTTGACATCTTTTGTGAGTGTACGCACTGCCACTTTGAAAGTTTCATTTCCTTTCATCTGCATAAAACAACTGCCAGCTTCTTTGTCTAAATCATCATGTGCAGAACCACTACCGCCATTTGGAGTCATCAGTAAATCAGCATACTCTCCATCAGCACCAGTATGAACATCTACAATGGCTTCTTCTTTGTTTTCAGTTGCAGAAATCACAGCAGCCCCTGCGCCATCACCAAACAAGATACAAGTTCCTCTATCTGTCCAATCTGTAATAGCTGAGAGCTTTTCACTCCCAATAATGAGGACATTTTTTTTCATGCCTGATTCTATAAAGGCTTTGGCAATAGAAAGAATGTAAACAAAACCAGTACAAGCGGCACTAATATCAAAAGAAGTCACATTTTTAAGCCCGATTTTTGTAGCAATAATCGTTGCGTTTGAAGGCATGTTAAAATAATCTGGAGAGATTGTTGCACAAATAACTAAGTCTATATCTTCTTTAGCTATACCACTTCGCTCTAGTGCAAGTTCTGCCGCAGCTGCACCCATATCACTGTTACGTTCATCAGCAGCGGCAATACGACGCTCTTTAATTCCTGTGCGTTTATAAATCCACTCATCTGATGTATCTACCATTGTTGCTAAATCATCATTTGTTAAAACTTTTTGAGGTACATAAGCCCCTATTGAACGTAGTGCTGCATAAGCCATTAAGAATCCTTTTGTTTGAGCAGTTCTAATCTCTCGATTATATGTGCATTGACACCGGTATCAACATAACTAATTGCTTGGTAAATTGCATTTTCAATCGCGCGAGCATTACTTTTTCCATGACTCACGATTGCACACCCTTTGATACCTATAAGTGGTGCACCGCCAACCTCTGCATAGTCAATTTGCTTTTTCAGTAGTTTAAATACTTTTCGCATTAGAAGTGCTCCTGTAACTGCTACAGGCGATTTACGAATATAATCTTTTATCAATCCTGAAATAGTAGAAGCCACTCCCTCACTTGCTTTAAGTACAAGGTTTCCAACAAATCCATCACAGGTAATAACATCGCAAGAACCATTAAAAATATCGCTTCCCTCAACATTCCCTTTGAAGCCTTTGTAGCCTTCAAGGAGTTTAAATGTTGCTTTGGTAACTTCATTGCCTTTAGACTCTTCTTCACCATTAGCTAAGAGCCCGATGCTTGGATTTGCAATCTTAAGTAAATCTTCTGCATAACAACCACCCATCACAGCAAATTGTGCTAAATGTTCTGGTTTAGAATCGACATTGGCACCTACATCTAAAACGACAGAATTTCTTCCTGTTCTTGTTGGCATGAGTGTCACAAGCGCAGGGCGAGCTACACCTTTGAGACGTCCAAGTCGCAGGGTTGCAAGTGTCATTGTTGCCCCACTATGTCCAGCAGAGACAACACCATCGGCTTCACCATTACGAACAAGTTCCATCGCTTTATAGATGGTACTCTCTTTACGTTTGACGGCATCTGTCGCATGATCACTCATAGCAATCACATCATCAGTATCGACGATAGAAATCTTAGCTCTATAACTTTTTGGTAACAAAGGTAAAATTTCTGACTTTTTCCCTACAAGTATAGGTATGAAACGTTCTTTCTTGAGTGCAGCAACACAACCTTTAACAATTGGCTCAGGACCAAAGTCCCCGCCCATTGCATCAATAGCAATCTTTACCATTGACTATTTGTACTCGCCAGTTGTAGGGTTAATATGGTGAGGTAATCTGTAAGTTCCATCTGAATCTTTTACAGGTTTTGCTAAAGTAATTTTGTAATGTGTTCTGCGTTTTGCTGAACGAGAGTGAGATACTCTTCTCTTAGGTACTGCCATAGTTTTAAGTTCCTTTCTTTTTAAATTTTAATTTGAGTTTTGACACTCATTGCAACGTAAATAGTCGCTTCTGATAAGTTCTATTTCAGAGGCCAAAATCTCTTCCATATCTACATTACCATCTAATGACTCAACAACATCCAAATCAACATTGTCAAAACCATCATAAATACCATCTGAAAGAAAAAATTCTACTTCTTCTTCAACTGGCATTCTATACTCTTGTGCACAAATGTCACAAGGTTTTTCAAGTAATCCACTAAGTTTTGCACGAAGCAAAATTAATTTACCTGAATGATACTCTAAATAACCTTTAAAAATTATTTCCCCAGATTTTACTTCAAAATCAAAAGGTGTTTTTGTTATTTTTCGTAAAATTATTTTCACAAACAGTTCTTAAGAAAGTTCTCTTTGTGAAAAGAAAAATGCTATTTCATTTGCAGCATTTTCAACAGAATCACTTCCGTGAACTGCGTTTGCATCTATATTTTCAGCGAAATCTGCACGGATAGTTCCAGCTTGTGCCTCTTTAGGGTTTGTAGCACCCATTAAATCACGGTTTTTTTGCATTGCATTTTCACCTTCTAAAACTGAAACAACAACTGGACCAGAAATCATAAAATCAACAAGGTCGTTGAAAAAAGGACGCTCAGCATGGATCGCATAAAATGCTTCCGCATCAGCACGTGAAAGTTGTATTTTTCTTGTTGCAGCGATTTTTAAACCATTGCTCTCAAATCTGTCTAAAATTTTGCCTATAACACCTTTTGCCACTGCATCTGGTTTGATTATTGATAATGTTCTTTCCATAAAATTTCCTCTGAAAATATAAAATTAGAGTGGGATTATACCTAAAAAAAAGTATTTTTTAGTTTAAAAAGTAAAA
>WFQD01000469.1 GCA_015487265.1 Sulfurimonas sp.
ATGTTTAAAATTATAGTCGGATATAACACAGAAGAAGAAGAACTTGCTATTGCACATAAAGTTGCAAATGCAAGTTTTGAAAAGATAGAAGCTGTACTTTCTGTAAAAGAGTTACTAAAGATGAAAGAATCAGTCAAAAGTATTCATATTGATGAAGTATTAGAAGCTTATATCATAAAACTTATATTTGCTACAAGAAAATCGCAAAAATATCTTGCGTTTGGAGCAAGTCCAAGAGCGAGTATAGACCTGATAAAAGCAAGTAAAGCAAGAGCTTACTTACGAGGCAAAGAGTATGTTTCTCCTAGTGATATTATTCTGTGTGTCAAAGATGTTTTGAGACATAGGGTTGTACTCTCTTATGAAGCCGTTTTAAATAATGTAAATGTTGATACTGTTTTACAAGAAATTATAGAGATGGTTCCTGTACCTTAAAATGCCAGTAAAATCTCTTTTTTTATCCAAAGAAAATCTCCGTAAAATGCTTTTACAGGTGCATAAAGATGTACTCAGCTATAAAGCGGGAAGCATGTTTACAAAAAAACGAGCACAAGGAGATGATTTTTTAGGTTTACGAGAGTATATGAGTGGCGATGATATCCGTTTTGTAGATTGGATGGTGAGTGCTAAATTATCAAAGCCCTATGTGAAAATTTTTCAAGAAGAAAAAGAGCTTAATATTGTACTTGTTCCTTTACTTGGTGCTTCTATGAATTTTGGTTTACAAAAACTCAAACAAGATTATTTAAGTGAGCTTTGTGCTTCCCTTTTTTTTGCAGCATTGCAACAAAAGAGTCCTTGTAGCAGTTATATAGGAAGTGATGTTATATTTGAAGTAATACAGAAATCAAGGCAAGTAGAAGATGTGCATGTGCTTGTTGAAAAGATAGTTTCTTATAACACTTGTGCCAAAGCAGTAAATTATAAAGATCTCAGCAAACAACTTTATCAGAAAGTAAATCAAAAGTCATTGATTATTATTTTGGGAGATTTTTTTCAAGCACAAGAACTCAATATGCAAGTTTTGGCAAAAAAACATGAAGTAGTGTGTATAGTGATGAGAGAACGGTTTGAAGAGAATGTTATGCCACTTGGCAGAGTAAATATTATAGACCCGCTTACACAAAAAATGTCTCAGGTAAATTTAGATACAAAGGCAACTGTAAAACTTGCAAATAAATTAGAAAAAGAGGATAATGAATTATTTGAAAAATGGAAAAACATAGGTGTACGATTTTTAAAAATTTATACTGATGAAACAGCACTTTATAAATTGATGGCTTTTATGAGTCAATGATGCAGAATTTTACTTTTGAATACCCTATAGTATTTCTCTTTTTAGCTTTTTTTATTCTTAGTGCTTTTTATTTTAGTGTAAAAGTTCAGTATTATTTTATTCCTAATCTTGTGGATAATTTACCGGTACAAACACAGAAAAAAAATAGAGTAAAATTTTTTCATTTTTTGAGTGTTGTATTTGCATTTGTGGCATTAGCAAGTCCTGTATATACACTACAAGAAATAGATAAAAATGTACATACTTTAGATATAGTATTGAACCTTGACACAAGTGGTTCTATGAGTTTAAATGGATTGAGTGCTGATGATTATAATAAAACAAGGCTTGATATTGTAAAGAGTGTTGTCAAAGAGTTTATACAAAAACGCAAGCAAGATGCATTTGGCTTAGTTGTATTTGGTGATAGAAGTGGTGTTGCTTCTGCTTTGAGTAGAGATACAGAAGCACTTATTTCCAGAGTAAATGCAGTGAATGTAGGTGTTTTTGGAAAAAGTACAGCACTCATAGATAGTATACTCCAAGCAACACTGCTGTTACAACAGAGTACAAGTTCTAGTAAAATTATTATTCTTCTGAGTGATGGAGATGATACAGCCAGTAAAGTTCCTTTAGATATAGCACTTAAAATTGCACATAAAGAGCATATTAAAATTTATACCATAAGCATAGGAGAAAGTAACAATAATCTTTTAAAACTTATTGCTGATGAAAGTGGTGCACAAAGTTTTGTAGTCTATAGTAAGAAAGATTTACAACAAGTATATAAAAGTATCTCAAAATTAGAAGCTAACACAGAAAATATAACTACTCAAAAAATTGTTTATTTTGAGTACAAATATTTCATAATTTTGAGTCTTTTTTTTCTCATTCTTTTTTTATATCTATCTGAAAAAACATCAGAAC
>WFQD01000470.1 GCA_015487265.1 Sulfurimonas sp.
GGGTTAATGTGGGATTTGAGCAGGATGGAGATGAAAATTTTTTAAGACCTGTAGTCGTTTATAAAAAATTCAATAAACATGTATTTTTAGGTATACCTCTTACTTCTAAAATCAAAGAAGATAAATTTCATTATGAGTTTAACTATATAGAAAACACTAGAAGTTTTGCTATTCTTTCACAATTGAAATTATTTGATATAAAAAGAGCTAAATATAAAAATGGGAGTATAAAAGAGAATGATTTTTTTAAGCTTCAAGAAAAATTATTGGAGTTGATTGTTACCCCTTTGGAAGAACCAAAGGGTGCGCGCAATTGCGATTTGTAGGATGAAAGTGTATAATAATAATAATAAAATGTCAAGAAAAGGAAAATAAATGCTATATCTAGTCCTATTACTTCTCTCTTTTTCTTTGACGTACCTCATAAAAAACTACTACATCAAACATGCACTCCTTGAAGAGGTAAATGAGCGTAGTTCGCACACTGTTCCTACTCCTCATGGTGGTGGGATTGCCATTGCTTTGGTATGGTTTAGTGGTCTTTTTTATCTCTACTTTACTCACGAGATAGACACTGCACTCTTTTTTGCCCTTTTAGTTGGACTACTCATCTCAGTTGTCAGTTTTTTTGATGATTTGTATGACTTGAGTCCGAAGATACGGCTTGTTGCTCAAGCACTTGTGGCGTTTGGAGGGCTTTACTTTCTTGATGGTTTTCAAGAACTGAACTTTTTCTTTTTTACGATTGAAAATCAGCTTTTGACAAATCTATTTGCTTTTTTGATGATTATATGGTTTATCAATCTCTACAACTTTTTAGATGGGATTGATGGCTATGCAGGGACTGAATCTCTCTTTTTAGCACTCGCTGGTTTTATACTTTTTGGAGATAGTGTCTTTCTCGTGTTAGCCGTATCAGTACTAGGTTTCTTACTTTGGAACTGGCACCCTGCGAAGATATTTATGGGGGATGTAGGAAGCACTCTTCTTGGGTATAATGTTGCCATTTTTACCCTCTACTATGCAAATCAAGCAAGTAGTAACTTTTGGGTTTGGATAGTACTTTTTAGTGTGTTTTGGTTCGATGCCACACTTACACTTTTTTTAAGAATGAGAAATGGTGAAAAACTTTCTCAAGCCCATAAAAAACATTACTATCAAAAACTCACACAAAAAGGTTGGTCACATAGCAAAGTCACACTCTCAGCATTACTCTTAAACATTGTCTTATTTGGCATAATCTATCTATTAATCATCATTTAAAACGATTTTTGCTATCATTCTCTAAACCAAGCAAAGGAATTCCGTGATTATACGAATCTCAAACTTAGGAAGAAAACTTTTTTTCATGGTAATGGATTTTTTCATTATTATCTTCTCAAGTTATTTTGCTTTTGCACTGCGTTTTGATTTTAACATACCTGTGCAATACCATGATTCCATCATAGTCACTATGCTGTTTCTCCTCACTATTCGTATCGCTCTCTTTTATTATTTTCGTGTCTATAACATTAGTTGGAGGCATTTTGGATTTAAAGATACTTTTCGACTCGCTTTTTTAACCATTGGGACTACACTTTTATTAGTCATTGTCTCTTACCTTATTAGAGGAAGCGAGTATATTATTCCTCGTTCTATCATACCTATAGAATTTTTTCTTTCTTTCTTTTTCTTTATGACTTTGAGAGTAAGTAAAAGAGTTTACCTTGAACTCATGCATAGAAATATAAAAGGAAAAAGTACCGTTATTTTAGGAACTTTAGATAATTCAAACACCATTTTACGAACAATTAATGTCAAAGGAAGTGGCTATTACCCTATTGCGATTATCAATGATTTACATAGAAACATAAAAATAAATGGGGTAGAAGTATACTCTTTAGAAAAGTTTCAAACCTTAGGCATCACTTGTGAAGTTGCTATTATGGATACATCTGTAGAATTACCAAATATCTACGACACCCTCACAAACCTGGGCATTGAAGAAGTGAAAGTTGCAAGTGACTATAGTGATTATGGTGCACAGATCACAGATATTTCTGTTGAAGATCTTTTAGCAAGACACCCAAAAGACTTAGACAAAGAGCGTATACACTCTTTTCTTAAAGGAAAAGTTGTCCTTGTCACAGGAGCGGGAGGAAGCATAGGGAGTGAAATTTGTCGTCAATGTGAAAAATTTGGAGTCAAAGAATTACTCCTCCTTGATAACAGCGAATTTAACCTCTATGCAATCACTGAAGAGTTACGGCAAGTCAAAACAGTCTCGATTATGCAAAGTGTCGTCAATAAAACCGATTTAGAATCTACATTTGCCAAATACAAGCCAGAAATCGTCATCCATGCAGCAGCGTATAAACATGTACCACTCGTAGAGGCAAATATTCATGAAGGTATTGTAAACAACATCAAAGGCACACAAAATGTTATCGATACAGCTATAGCATTTGATGTAGAAAAACTTGTGTTAATTTCTACAGATAAAGCCGTTAGACCAACAAATGTTATGGGTACAACTAAACGCATATGCGAACTCTATGCACAAAATGCCAACACACAAAAGACAGATATAGTCGCTGTGCGTTTTGGGAATGTGCTTGGTTCAAGTGGAAGTGTCATTCCTAAGTTTAAATCTCAAATTGACAAAGGGGAGAACATTACAGTTACACATCCAGACATTACAAGATACTTTATGCTTATTCCTGAAGCCTGTGAACTTGTACTACAAGCTGGAGCGATTGGAACAGGAGGAGAAATATTTATCTTAGATATGGGAGATCCTATAAAAATTGTTGATTTAGCACAAAAAATGATTGATTTAAGTGGTAGAAAAGATATACATATAGAGTTTTCTGGACTACGTCCAGGAGAGAAACTCTATGAAGAATTACTAATTGACGATAGTGATGCTTCAACGCAATATGAATCAATCACTGTTGCAAAACCTACTCCTTATAACATACAAGCTTTACGTCAAGATATAGATATCTTACTAGCATGTAAAAATAATAAAGAGCGAATCCAGCAACTTCAAAAAATAGTTCCTGAGTTTAATCATCAAACGAATGAATAAAAGGAAATAATAATGGGTGCATTAAAATTAGAAGATATACACTATACATATGATGACTATAAACTTTGGGAAGGAGAGTGGGAACTTTACGAGGGTATTGCCATTGCAATGTCACCTGCTCCTATGCGTAAACATCAAAGTTTAGCCAGTGAAATAATTTACAATATACGCCAAGAACTTGGTGAGTGTCCAGAGTGTGAAGTCCTTGGAGAGGTTGATTATAAAGTAAGTGACGATACTATTTTACGACCAGATATAGTCCTTACCTGTGGTGAAACGAATGAAAGCTATCTTACAAAAGCACCAGAGATTATAGTAGAAATCATCTCTAAATCTACTGCAAAAAGAGATGAAGTCTATAAATTTGACATCTATGAGAAAGAAAAAGTAAAATACTACATTATCATCTATCCAGATGACCTCAGAGCCAAACTCTACAAACTCGATGCCAAAGAGTATGATAAACAGGGCGATTTTAGTAAAGAGAGTTATTTTTTTGAAGAGAGTAGCTGTGGAATTACTCTTAATTTTGCAAACATATTTAAAAGATTTAGGAACTAACTGAACTCAATCTATAAAAAAGCTTTAACCCTCTCTTTGCAGAAGCATCAAAATTATAAGAGATATAATCAAGATAATATAAAATATTTTTAGGACTTATCCCTGTTTCTTTGGAAGCTTTTTGGAGTAAGTACTGAGGGATTTTTACAGGGGCTTTGAGGAACTTTTGTTCTATTTTTTTATAAAGTTTTTCTTCTTTGTGAAAACATAAAAGAGCAAAAACAAAAGGGAGTCCATAGCGAGTGTTCCACTCTTGTGCCAAATCTATATGTTCTCCTCCATCAAAGAAGTACGATAAAGCCCTATCCCCTATCATGACCTTGCCCTCTAATCCTAAAACTTTGGCTAAGGCATTAGAAGAAGCAGAGGCACTATCTTTTTCATATTCCTCTTGTGGTACTAAAAGAACACTTAAAACCTCTTTTTTAGCGATAATTCCTAAGCCAACATTCGCATACTTTTTTGCTGCTATGCTCGATATAAACGCAGCATCTACTTTTCGCGCTATAAAGCGAGTATTAATCGCTGAAGGCACATTTTTATAGTACTGCATACTCATTCGCTCTTGAGAACTTCTTGTAAAGCGCTTCATAAACACATGAAAAGGTAATAAATTGAGATATTCTATCTTGCCAAAAATCATAGTGTGATTATACAGCACTTAACTTATCTTAGATATAATTTCATTACTTATTACAAAGGTTATACAGATGGTACGTGTTGAATTTTTAGGACCGATACAAAAAGATGCCCTTGAGTTAGAGATTACAGACTTGAGCCAACTTGCAACAATTTTACAAGCAGATGAAAGCCTTCACGAATGGCTCACAAACTCAGCAGTCGCACTCAATGACACACTGATTTCTTCTTTAGAAGGAGCGCTCAAAGATGGAGACAAAATCTCTCTTTTACCTCCTGTTTGTGGTGGTTGATGTATGCTCTCCTTATATAATGGCGCACTCAATGTGCCAAAGATTTTAGCAGATTGGTATGCACAAGAGGCACAAAGTAATTATGGTGCTTACATTCCCTTTGTAGGTACTGTTCGGAGTGAAGATGGCATTGATGGACTCAGCTTTGACATTTACGAACCCATCCTCAACTCTTGGTTTGCTACTTGGCAAAAAAAAGCACAAGAGCAAGGGGCTATCATCAAGATGGCACACTCAAGAGGCGATGTACTTTTACATGAGTCTTCTTATATTGCCGCTGTTTTTTCACCTAAACGCAGAGTTGCCTTAGAATTTATCGACACATTTGTAGAAGATTTTAAAGCCTCCGCCCCTATCTGGAAATATGACTTAAAAGATGGAGTGCGTGTCTATGCGCTTGAGCGTTCTACTGCTATCAAAGGCAGTGGATTACTTGCAAAATAAAAGGATAAAATGTGGATTTTATATCATACGAAACAAGTCAGAATATGTTAGATTTACTCGATGTAAATTCGAGTAGATACGAAAGAGTTGCCCTCAATGCTTCTCTTGGTCGTGTCTTGTTTGAGGACATTGTCGCAGAGTTTAATGACCCGCAGTTTCCAACTGCTTCTATGGATGGTTATGCTGTCAAACATGCAGATTTAGCCAAAAAAGAGTTAAAAGTCTTAGGCGATAATCCTGCTGGACATGATGAAACTCGCTCACTGCAAGAGGGAGAGTGCATCAAAACATTCACAGGGTCTATGATGCCTAGCGGTGCAGATACCCTCATCCAGATTGAAAATGTCACTTATGAAGATGGCAAAATCACTATCAACGAGCAAGTGCCACTCGGCTTTTCTGTGCGACCTATCGGTGAAGGCTACAAGGCAGGGCAAACACTCATCAAAAAAGGAACAAAAATTGGTTTTGCTGAGATTGGTGTGATGGCAGGACTCAATCAAGTAATGGTGAAAGTTGCCATTCGCCCTCGCGTTGCTGTCATTGCCACAGGAAGTGAGATTTTAGACCTTGGTGAAAACAGTGACAACCCTGCACAAATCCGCAGTTCCAACAACTATACTTTAGCCGCTCTTTTTGAACAAGCGGGGGCGGAGGTTATCCAACTCGGCACAGCACCTGACAATCGTGATGCCATCATGCACACCTTTGAAAATGCCTTAGCAAACGCAGACATTTTGGTAAGTACAGGTGGGGTAAGTGTTGGGGATTATGACTTTGTCAAAGATATTGTCCCGCGTTTAGGGGCTGAAGTGGTCTACAAAGGGGTGGGCATCAAACCAGGTCGCCATCTTTTAGTCGCACAAATGCAAAGTAAATTTATCTTAGCTCTCCCAGGCTTTGCTTACTCTTCAACCGTTACCGCCATTTTATATGCCCTCCCACTCATCGCGAAAATGCTTGGAAAAGAAAAACCTTTTAAACAAGTCGCTGCCAAACTCCAAGAGGACTTTAAAAAACGCAGCCGTTTTACAGAGTTTACCGCATGTAATGTTGTGGTAGAAGATGGTGAATACTTTGTAAACTTTCAAAATAAAATCATTGGAAGTTCCGCTATTCTTACCAATATGCTTCACAAAAGTGCGCTTATGGTTGCAGGAGAGGAAGATAAATTTTTAGAAGCAGGAACCTTTGTCAATGTCATCTTACTAGAAGATTTTTAATGCAAGTTTTTTCAATTTCACCTGATATAAAAGCACTAAAATCCATCGATATAGAGATGAAAGCCAATACTGCTTATAGTTTTTTCAACTCTATTTTAATCGATGAAATCACAACACTCCAAAAACATCTCATTTTCACCGATGCCAATGCCTTAAGTGAGAAAAAACAAGCCTATTTTTTAGGAGAACAACTCCTCTTAGGCGATGCCCTTATCATTGGGCAAAATGGTCTTGAAGAGAGCGATGCCACCATTCCACAAGAGACCCTTGAAGCACTTATAAACTATGATGTTCCGCCCTTTTATACAGAGGTTTTTGCCTTACTCTCTTCTACAGATATTAATCTCTATAGAAACTTTACACTCACACACGACAATGAAAAAATAGCTCTCAATCCTGAGTGGGTTTTATATACTTTTAACATTGCGGACACAAAAACGCAAGAGTATTTTCTCACACAACTCAAAAAAGCAATCACAGAACAATCAGATATAGCAAGTCACTTACAACACATGGCACAACTCGCCTTAAACGCAGCAAGGAACTAATTATGGCAATCTCTATTGAACATGCACTCGAACTTATTTACACCAATACAAAACCAAAGTCCATCAAAATCATTCCCATTGAAGAGGCATTAGGCTACATTCTCGCAGAAAATATCACAGCGACCCACAACCTCCCCCCTTACGATAACTCTGCGATGGATGGCTATGCAGTCAAAGTGGCCGATGGAGGCAAAGAAGTCTCTGTAACACACACCATTTTTGCTGGTGACAATTCGCATGAAGTCCTTGAAGATATGCAAGCGATTAAAATCATGACGGGTGCTCGCATCCCTATGGGAACGCAGTGTGTCGTGCCTATTGAAGAGACCTCCCCTACTCCAACAGGTGTAAGTCTCCCAAACAACCTTACACTTTCTAAACATATAAGACTCAGTGGAGAAGATATTAAAAAAGGGCAAATTCTTTTGCATCGTGGCGATAAAATTGATGCCCATCAGATTACCCTTTTAGCTTCCCAAGGCATCAGCCACATCAAAGTGCATAAAAAACCCCGTGTTGCCCTCTTTGCTTCAGGCAATGAGCTTAAAATGCACTTTGAACAGGTCACAGAGTATCAACTCTACAACACAAATACCCCGACACTCCTCGCCCGTGCCAAAGAGTTAGGGTGTGAAGTGGAGTTTATCGGTACCGCACAAGACACCTTGCTTGACATCAAAGCCCATATACAGAGTGCCTTAGAGTGTGACCTTGTCATCACTTCAGGGGGTGTGAGTGTCGGCGATGCTGATTTTACCAAAGAGGCATTTGCTGATTTTGGCTATGAGATATTTTTTGACAAAGTAGACATTAAACCCGGCAAACCCACAACTTTTGGAAAAGTTGGAGAAACCATTATTTTAAATCTCCCTGGCAATCCTCTTGCAGCCGCTATCAACTTTGAACTCTTTGGGCAAAGTATCATCCATGCGATGAGTGGCTCAAAAGCAAAATTTATCCGCCCCATACAAGCCAAAATGAAACACGAATACAAACTCCGTGCAGGTCGTCGCTCCATCGTTCCAGGGGTATATGATGGGGAATATTTTGTAGTATGTGAACATTTTGCACCGGGAATGATTTCACCCCTCGCCTATGCAAATGCCTACATCATGGTAGATGAAGCATGTAGTCTCTTAAACGCAGAAGCACATGTTAAAATCATTTCTACGAAATTTAACTTTACTTCAAGCAATTTTATAAGTTTGGTGAGTGGTTAAACACTCGCTGGATTTACAAAAGATTCACTGCATTTTATTTTTTCAAAAAGTTCTCTATCTGCCCAGTCATTTTGCACTTCTTCAGAAAAAATAATCTCTTCTAAGTTGATAACTCCCATATGCTGTGAGTAAGCATCTTCTTTAAAAGCCTGTGCATAGCCTGTGGCAGTTTCATGTACGATGACGGAGTGCATTTTCACCTCTTTTTCTCCATTAACTGTAGAAGTGAGTTGTAAAAGTTTGTCTATCATCACAAAAATGACACGTGAGAACTGTTCTGCTGATGGGGAGACGGGGAGTTCTACCCATCTATCGGAGTGGGCTTTCATATCTGCGACATATTTTTCACCATCGCCACTCCAAAGGGTAATCGCATGATCAAAACTCTCTACAAGTGCTTTCATATTTTGCTTCATGAGTCCAAAATCATACACCATTTGCCCATGGTCTAAAAAATTTGATTCAAAAAGAAGCTCTACTTTGTAAGAGTGTCCATGCAAGGAACTACGGCATTTCACCGAAGAACATCCCCGAACTATATGGGCATTTTCAAACTTAAACTCTTTTCGTATAATCATCTAAACTCCTTTATTTGCATCCCAAATGCGAATGTGCAATCTATCGCTAAAGTTATACCCTTTCGCCTTGCAAAACTCTATGAGTGGCTCAGTATTGGCTTCGATTTGTGCTTTTGTACCCCCTAAAGGCATACAGTACACTTTTGTTTTTGGGGAGTGCAAGCATATCTCATCTATCTCTGCTTCAAGTCCTAAACCAATCGAATCGGCATCAATACTAAATTTAAAAAAGGCATCTTTGGCTTCCGAGGCAAGTGTATAAATCACCGCACCACGAACACGTTTACTCAAAGGCTCTTGCGAGTTTGAAAGTTTGACAGAGAGAGCAAAAATACACTCTTTGTAAATAGGGTACTTTTCAAAATCAACCCCTAAAGAGCCATTTGTCTCAAAGGTAATTTGATGTCCACGAGCATGCAGCTCCTCTAAAAATGCAATGAAAATTGCATCTTCTGCATAAATTAGCGGTTCCCCACCTGTGAGGACAATATCGACACCTTCTGGTAAATCATAGAGTGCCAAAACATTTAAAAGTGTTTCACTTTTTGTAATAGGTATCCAAGTATGTGCAAAATGTTCTTTGTTTACAGCATACACCGTATCACAGCCAACAACTTCCGTGCCATCCTCTGCTTTTTCACGACAAGCAAACCCTTCACAACGCATATTGCATCCGCCAAAGCGAAAAAAGAGTGAAGGTGTCCCTGTGCGTTTTCCTTCACCTTGAATGGAGTAAAAGTGTTCAACCAAATAGAGCAATTATTTACCCGCCTGTCTCATAAAAAGCACGAGAAGAGATTTCATCATCTTCCCCGCCCCAACGGTTTTTTTCAGGTTTTGTGCGAACGACCTCTTTTAAAACAAGGGCTGCCGTTTTGATGTCACCGCGTTTGACTGACTCAGCAATGCTCATCGCCTCATCAAAGTATAAACAAGGAATAAGATGCCCTTCTGCTGTTAAACGTATACGGTTACATTGCTTACAAAAATCATCTTCATAGGGCTCAATAATCCCAAATCTATACCCATCATCCATCACATAATAGTGCGAAGGAGAGGAGCCATCAAAGCCCTCATCAGTAAAATTATATTTTTTTGAAAGTACTGCTAAAAGTTCTTCTGATTTCACACCAGCAATGCCCGCTTTTGCAAACTTATTTTCCATGTACTCTATAAAACGAATGCTCATATCGCGCTCTTTACAGTACTCAAGCACATCAATAATCTCATCAAAATTGACTGTTTTCATAGGCACCATGTTCACTTTGACTTTGAGTCCAACTCTCAGCGCCTCTTCAACCCCTTCTAAAACATTTTTCAAGACATCCTTGCCTGCTATCTCTTTTGCAACCGAGGGAATGAGGGTATCTATACTTACATTGATACGTTTGAGCCCTGCATCTTTGAGTCTTTGTGCTGTACCTTTGAGTAAAAAAGCATTCGTAGTCATCGCAAGGTCAATAGAAGGCGCATAATCATAAATCATTTTGATAAATTTATCTAAATCTTCACGTAAAAGAGGTTCACCACCGGTAATACGGATTTTTTTAATCCCCTCATCAATCGCTACTTTCATAAATTCAAAAAGTTCTTCAAAAGAGAGAAGATTCTCTTTTGGCACCCAAGAAAAGGGCTTTTCAGGCATACAGTATTGGCATCGAAAGTTACAGCGTTCTGTCACTGAAACCCGCAAATAATCAACAACTCTATCGTAGCTGTCTATGAGCATAACACTCTCCTGTAATATTTTAATGGCATTATACAGCTTTAATCTTTAGTCACTATGACTATTGTTCCCGCAATTAAATCATGTAAGCTTCGTTTATCTTTTCTATAAAAAGGAAAAATCAAGCCAAGCAAAAGTGTCGCCGAAAACAAAAATGCAACAAAACGCAACCATGCTTGGAAATACCCTATTTTCTCATGAGTTTTTACATCTACAACCTGCATAAGATAAGCCTTTTTTCCCGGTGTCTGTGCAAATTTATAAAGTAAAAAAGTATACACCAACCCATAAGAAAAGACACCAAAAAATGGTGCCCAATTTGAAGCCTGAAAAGCATCTTTTCCATCTAAAACGATATATGTAATGACATACAAAATAGGAATATAAATCATAAACATATCAGTAATAAAAGCTTTCATTCTAACGGGAATTGTTGCGTATACTATCGCATTTGCCTCTTTTTGTTTTTTTGGTCTTTTTTGTTGTTTTTTTAATTTTCTAAATCGCATCTTTTAGAATTATCCTCACACCCAGTTTTCTATTTTTAATTCA
>WFQD01000471.1 GCA_015487265.1 Sulfurimonas sp.
ATCATACATTGGTCCCATAAGTCCACCAATTACCAGTGCCATAAAACCACCGACAAAAAAGAGAACCATAGGTTCTATAACTTTTCCTACATTTTCTGCAAAGAAATCAACTTTCTCATAATAATATTTTGAAATAATCTCAAGTTGGGCATCAAGTGTTCCTGCTGCCTCACCTACACTCATCATACGAAGCATAAAAGGCGTGAACATTTTTGTATGTAAAAAGGCTTCTGAGAGTTGGGAACCATTGGAAACATCTTTTGTCGCATCTATGAGGGCTTCTTTAAAGAGTTCATTGTTGATATTTTTATTGAGTGTTTCCATGGCACTAAAGAGAGGAATACCAGAGACAAGAGCAAGTTTTAAATATTCAGTAATAAAGGCAATATTAAATCCTGAAATAATTTGTTTGATAACTGGGATTTTTAAAAGCAGTGTATCTACAAATTTTCGTACCTTAATATTGCGTTTATGTATAAATTTAAATGCAATAATAAATGCTAGGATGCTTCCAAGTAAATAGCCAATGTAATTGTTTAGAAAATTTGATAAAGATATAATAAAAAGGGTTAAAGGAGGGAGGGTTAAGTCCATTTCCTTAAAAAGTTCTGTCATTTGTGGTAAAACATAGATCATCCATACAAGCATAGCTCCCATAACAGCAACGAATGCAAATGTAGGGTATATGAGGGCAGATTTTGCTTTTTTTTTCAATTCAGTTGTTCTTTTTAAAAACTCCGCTCCTCTTTTAAGGGTTGTCTCAAGCTCTCCTGTTTCTTCTCCTATGCGGATAAGATTTAAGATCATGACCCCTACAACATTTTGGTACAGTGCAAATGCTTCTGATAAAGATTTTCCATTATTGATATCGTAAGCAATTTGTTCTAGCATATATCTGAAACGTTTATTTTCTGTATCTTTTGAAATATCTAATAAACCTTGATACAGTGGTAAACCAGACTTAATAACAAGATGAAGATTATCCATCAACTCTACAACATCACTAGAACTTATAGCACCACCACTCTGTGGAACGAGTGGCATGAGAATTTCAGGAATTGTGAAGAGTATTGAAGGAATTTTGTTGTTTCTATCAAGATTCTCTAGGAGTGCTTCACGACTTGGAAATTCAAGTATTTCTGTAGAGTGAAGCCCTTCTAAAGTGACTGCTTTTACAAAAAAATGCATTAATTCACAACCCTTTTAATTTCATCGAATGTGGTTAGACCTGCGAGCACTTTCTCATAGCCATCTTGTTTTAAGGTTCTCATGCCATTTTTCATTGCCTCAGCTTGAATCTCTTGTGTCGATGCTTTTTTGGTGATTAAAGCTTCTATCTTTGGGTCTACTTCTAAAATTTCTATAATCGCAACACGACCACTATAGCCGCTATTTCTACAGTTTGAACACCCTTTTGCTTTGTAAAGTTTCTTCTGTGGAAAATTTTGGAGTATGTCGCTTGTGACTCCTTGTTGTTGTAACTCTTCATCACTGATTTCGATTGCTTCTTTACAGTGGGAACAGAGTTTTCTAACCAGACGTTGTGCGATGATTGCTAAAAGACCTGAACCTATAAGATAAGAGGGTATTTGCAAATCTTCAAGTCTTGGTATTGTTCCAACGGCATCATTTGTATGTAATGTTGAAAGTACGAGGTGACCTGTAATAGAGGCTCTTACAGCAAGTTCTGCTGTCTCTTCATCACGAATTTCACCAACAAGCATGACATCGGGATCTTGTCGCATAAAAGAGCGAATAGCCGCATCGAAAGTGTAACCGGCTTTTACATTTAACTGTGTTTGTTTAATGAAAGAGAATTTATACTCTATAGGATCTTCAATCGTCATGACATTTTTCTTTAAAGAGTCTATTTTCCGTAAGGCGGAGTAGAGTGTTGTTGTTTTACCACTTCCTGTAGGCCCTACAATAAGAATAATTCCATAGGGTTTTAAAAAGTACTCTTCGACTTTTTTTGTATTGACTTCATTGAGTCCTAAATGCGTTAAATTAAACAGAGAAGCATTTTTACCAAGTAAACGCATAACAATATTTTCTCCATAATTTGTTGGCAAGGAAGAGACTCTTAAATCAAACTCTTCATTTAAAAATTCATAACTAAAGGCTCCATCTTGTGGTTTTCTCTGTTCTGAAATATCTAAGTTACTAATAATTTTTAAACGTGCCACTATTTGAGGATGGAGGGAAGAGGGGAGGGAATAATAATGTTCTAAAACACCATCGATACGGTAAAATATATGTGAAGCTGTACTCTCTGGAGTAATGTGAATATCTGTTACCTTGTCTTTAATAGCACTATTTAAAATGAGCTGTACCAAATGGGGAACATCGACACTTTGATTGTTGAGTGTATTTTGGATTATCTCAGATATTTCTGCTTCTATAGGGTTTTCTAATTGATAATAAAATATTTCGCTATAGCGGGCAATAGCCTTTTTATCACCCACAACAAACTTCACATTTTTTCTAGAAATTTTTCTCAAATAATCAAGAATCATAAGGTCATTGACTTCATGTGTTGCAACAGTAAAAAAGGTGTCGTCAATTTCTAGGGGTAGAATATTTTTACTTACAGCAACATTTTTTGGAATAAGTTTGAGTGCTGCTTCAGAGGGCACAATACTCTCTACATC
>WFQD01000472.1 GCA_015487265.1 Sulfurimonas sp.
ACATGGCTCTGTACCCAAAAGGTAGTTTTTACCGGGTCGATGCCCACAGAGAGGTAGTCTATGGCTGCATCGATGGTATACTGTCTGAGCGTGTCTGCGTCAGTAGAGCTTGTCAGCGAGTGATAGTTGGCAATGAACGTAAAGAGCTCATGCTCTTCCTGCAGCTCCACCATCGGCTTCATTGCTCCAAAGTAGTTCCCTATGTGCAGCTTCCCCGAAGCCTGTATCCCTGTCAGTACCCGCATATGCTCTCCTGTTACAAATTGTTTAGCGAATTATAGCACCCGAACCCAAAAGAGTACCATGCAGCATTTTCATCATTCATCATCATTTTTCATGCCTTTGATAAACTCTAAAAAGAATGCAAAAAAGATCGAAAGCATCAGTCCCGTGATAAAGGCTACAATAATAATAAGTTTCTTGTTTGGTTTGATTGGTTCAGTGTCGACAGTTACGTTGCCCACAACCTGCGTCATAAGGACTTTCGCACCTTTGTATCGGTAGTGTGCAGCCTTTGTCTGATGTCGTTGCATAATGTAGTCAATCGCACTTTTAAGATGGGGTGTGATAGCGTCTTTGTCTGTAGAATCATAAGTGAGTCGCAAGAGGTTGTCTGTTTTCTTTGGGACTTCTGCATTTACCTGTTTTGCATTGGTAACAATATCTTTTAACGTGTTTGGGTTATCCAGATAGAAAATAGTTGTCGGTTTATTATTAAAAACTACTTCTGTGGGGTTGATTACCTCTCCTATCTCAACAAGTGCACCGCCTCGGTAAACTGGTTTTGCCGTCAATACATAAAACAATGCCAGTAGCGTTATAATAGCAGTAACACCCCCAATAAGTTTTTTTCTTCGGAAAAGCACTGCCCAAAGCTCACGTAAGTCTATAGTGTCTTCTTGGACACATGGTGTTTTGTTTTGCAAATCTTTCTCCTTTTAGATAGGCTTTCATTAAATAGCATGATTATATATGAGCACTTGACAACAAAAGAAATCTATGTCAAAATCCTCAATCCTCAATCCTCAATCCTCAATCCTCAATCCTCAATCCTCTAATACGCTCCTTCACGTTTCAAAACGACTTTTACCGTTTTGAAAAGAATGACAATATCAAGCCAAAGTGACCAGTTAGAGACATACCACTTGTCTGTGGCCACCCTGAAATCATAGTCCGTATCACTCCGGCCGCTTACCTGCCAGAGACCTGTAATACCAGGCTTTACCATAAAGTAGTAGATAGCATCTTCTTTGTAATACTGATCTATCTCCTGCTGTATGACCGGTCTTGGTCCGACAAAGTTCATTTCACCTTTGAGTACATTAAAAATCTGTGGCAGTTCATCGAGTGAGGTCTTACGTAAAAAAGAACCGATTTTTGTCACCCTCGGATCATTTTTGAGTTTGAAGTTTTCTTCCCACTCTTTGCGTATATTGGGGTCAGTCTCAAGCAGTTTTTCCAGCCGCTCCTGTGCATCGGCATACATGCTTCTGAACTTGAGCGTAGGAATGGGCTTGCCATGCTTGCCTATACGTGTATGGGCGAAAAATACAGGACCCGGAGATTCCTTTTTGATAAGCACGGCTATGATGCCTATAATAGGTAATAAAACAGGCAGCAGGGCAATCGCAAGCAGGTAGTTGAAAGTAATATGAATGAATTCCCGATATCTGCTTTTCAAACGGTTTTTGTAGACAATCATATTGGTTCGCGTGTTGGACAGCTGGTAAATGGTTGACTGGGTTAAATCATACTCATTAATGAGAGGTACAAAAATGACTTCATCTGTTTTTTGTATTTCAGTGTCGATGATCTTATGAAGTCTTTTTGTATCTACTCCTTCTGAATTTACAAAAACTGTTTCAGGTGTATCTGATGGTATATAACCAAGGTAGTGGTTTCCAAATATCTCTTTGGTAACAAATGGATCATTACTGTAAACTGAAGCCTGTTTCTGCCATAGTCCATAACGGTAAAGGAGTTTTTTCCCTATGAGTTTAAAGAGAGGAATAAAAAGCAGCATACATACAAATATAAAAATGATGGTAGCTCTGGAGTAACTGCCTATAGATTTACTCATTGCAAGAAATGCCATTACGAGCACAAAAGCCAAAAGTAGTGCTTTGGTGATTTGTTTTGTTTCATGCCAAAAATCATACCTTTTGGTGTAGACACCCTCATAATAGAGCATGGCAAGTGTGGCTATATAGATAAGCGGAAAATAGAGATAGAGAGAAAGACTGTGTCCAAATGTACTTACAAAAGAATTATCAAAGAGTATTCGCAGCCAATATCCAACAATGACCGATAAGGCAATAGCTATAATATCCAAAATGAATAGTATGAACTTTGAGTATATTTCTTTCAAGGTTTTCTCTTTTATTTTTCAGCTATTATAGCAAAATTCAGTTTGGCTCAAAGTCATCTTCAAGCCTGACAATGTCGTCCTCTCAGGTTCAGGCTATGATACACTATCTTTCTTATCCCACCAACGATGATGCATACTTATTTTTTTTATCACCCATTTTGGTAACTTTTTATAATTTTGCCCAAGTTTATAGCCTGTATACTTCATTGCGTTTCTTACAAAGAACTCTGGAAGTAGATACCAGGCTCCATTAGCCAATAAATAATTTATTTCTGATTGAATATATTTCATCCCTTCACCTTCGGCTTTGCCAAATTCCTCTAAAATCCAACTCTCAGACTGATGAAATACGCCAATATCAAAATAGCGTTTAAACTCTTCACCTACTGTATAACTGTGAGAATGATACACTTTGGCCTCTGCCACATACGCAAGACTATAACCGGACAATATCAATTTAGCACCGGCATAAGTGTCTTCACCCAAAATCAAACCATCTTTAAACCAGCCAACATTTTCCAATGCACTTTTTTTGTATGCTGCAAAACTGTCGGACAAGAAAGCAGTTTTTAAACCATATTTTTCTATATCTTTTTTGCTTCTAATATATGATTGCTCTCCATAATTGAATTGCCTTAGGTGCTTGCCAAATAGATTCGTATCGTCATAACTTAATTGTCTGCCATAGGCAGCACCAATTTTTTCATTTTCAAAAACTTTTACAATATTTTCTATAGTATATGCATCATACGGAAGTGCATCCTGTGTGAGAAATACCAATATTTCACCTTTGGCAAGTTGTGCTGCTTTAGCACGTGTTCCCCCATGATCAAATTCATTTTGAGGAATGACAATAACATTGTCTGTATATTTTTTTGCTATATCTACTGTTTTATCTCTTGATGAAGAATCAATTATCATTAGTTCATAATCAGATAGAGATTGAATTTTGATTTCATCGAGTAATTTTTTTAAATAATTTTGTGCATTGTACGTTGGGATGATGATTGATATTTTGTACATATAATTATTCTTTCTTTATGGATTCTAGTTGGTCATTTGAAAGCATTATAAAAATAAAAGCATAGATCAATATGACATTGGATGCGTATAGGTATGGATTAAACCATCCAGCCAAGAGGAATAAAAGCGTGCTTAATAAACCTATAATATTTTTCTTTTGTAAAAATCGATATATAACATATAAAAATCCAAAGAGAAGCATTAGTATTCCAATAAGTCCAACTTTTGGGAAAAATGATAGTACTTGTTTTTCATAGGAAAAAGGATGTACGGTTGATCTAATATAATCAATATCATATGCTCCAATTCCAAACCCAAAATAGGGGCTTTGGAAAAAAAAATTGATTAAGGCATGACTCTGTTCAGCTCTTATATTATCTGAAACTTCATTGGCATGAGAAAAAAGTCTAAGCTCTATAAATGTTATTATCGCATCATGAAATTGATAGAGTAATATAAATAAAAATGGTAACAGACCTATAATTAGCTTCAAGAGACTTTTCCGAGTATAGGCATATAAAAAAATTCCGATAAAAGAGACAGCAATTAAATACCTTGAAAAGCTGGTAAGTACTACAAAAAGACTTGCAACAATAATTATTTTTGTAGTAACGGAGTTAGAGACTATTTTTTCTTTGGTCGCCCATGATAATACAAACGGATAAAATGCCGCAATTATATCTGTTAATAGATATAATCTGAACATTCCAAATGGAAGATCCATAGATACAGGATGTAAATTAAAAAGTAACTGATAAAATGTTATACTTGCTTCTCTCCCGCCATTAATATATCCATACAAATA
>WFQD01000473.1 GCA_015487265.1 Sulfurimonas sp.
ATTTTTTTTGCAACAACTTTTGGGGTTTCTTTGACTGGTATTTTCTCTTTTTTTACAACTTTTTTAGGGTGATGTACTTTTTTTTGTGGTGGCACATAGCTGTATTGCTTATTTTGGAGAGAATGTTCAAAATGTAAAGATGGTTGGAGTTTCAGTTGTGTTACTTTTGCTTTTTTTGGTGGTGTTTGTTGTATGGTTTTCTTTAGAGTTGGCACTTTTTTTAGAGGGAGTGCAGTGTTTTTCTCGGGAGTAGGAACTTTTTTTCTCTCTGTATCAAGAAAGAGAAAACTAACAAGAGCGATGATGAATAGGCTCATTACTATTGTAAAATGAGGCAGATAAGATTTTATTTTATATCGCCTCCACTCTCTTTCAAGTTCTATGATGTTAAGCATGGATAAATCCTGTGTGCAGGGCTGCCATCTCTATAAGTTTGTTAGAAATAACCCCCATTTTAAAAGCGGATAGACGATGATTTTTTTCGTAAATTGTATAGAGTTCAAAGAGGGTGTAGAGGAGTTTGTTTGTATCTCTGTAATTGCCTGCACTAAATTTATAAATGAGTGCAACATTTTTATCGCTAAACATACTCGCTGTGTCAAAACAATTTGCTTTCATGAGCTTTTTTTGTATATAGATTTTGAGTTCTGCAAGGGAGGCATTTTCAAGTTCGATGGTTTCCCAGATTCTTGTTTGAAAATGCTCTTTTGCTATGAGATCTTCTTTTTCAGTCTTATGTAAAGTAATGACAAACTTGAGTGTTCTTGTGTCTGAGAGGAGGCGTATTTTTTCCATGAGGGCATCAGAGTAGAGTTGTGCTTCATCGAGTAAAACGATGGGAATTGATGGGAGCTTGGAAGCGGTTACAATTTGCATAAACTGTGTAAAATTGAGTTCCCCTGGGTACTTTGTGTCAAATATATCATGCGCTAAGGTTTTGTAAAATTCACTCTCAGCAAGAATGGGTGTGCTATAGAGATAGACGACCTTTGTAGTGGCTATATCTTTATAGAGTTTACTTAAAAACATACTTTTTCCCGTTCCTGGTTTTCCGTATAAAAGTATCATTTTAAGTGGCTTATTTATGGAATCTTTGAGGGATTGATAGATGGTTGAGACACGATCAAGTTGGACATAATCACTTGCATTGACAGTGTCTAAAAAAACATCCCGAGATTTTGCATAAATACTCGTCTCCATTGATCCTTCCACAGTTACTTGCTTTTGTTTTTATCTAAAGAAGCATCATCTATACTACTATAACCAAGGTCTGATAATGAGATAGATTTTTTGTTTTTATTGATGATATGAGGCTCAATAATGATTACAAGTTCTTGTACTACTTTGGACGTTTTTTCATAGCGGAATGCATAACCTAAGAGAGGAATATCTCCTAAAATTGGCACATGATTTGAGTTTGTTGTATTCTTTGTACTGATTAAACCACCAAGAATGACTCGATTACCATCTTTTACTGTGACAACAGAAGAGAGTTGGCGACGATTTAAATCAGGTGGCATAATTCTTTTTGAATTATCTACTAAGGCTATATTTGTTGTGGTTTCAGACAGAGAAGGATTTATTTTTAAAGTAATGGATTTGTCATCGGAAATTTCAGGAGTAATGGTGAGGAGGACTCCGGCAAATACAGATTGCACATTTTCATTTTGTGTTGTTGTCCCTGTATTTCCACCAGCAAGAGTAGAACTACTTTTAATTTTATAAAAGTATTCTGTTCCAGATGTGATAAGGGCTGGTTGGTTGTTGAGTGTAAGTACTTTAGGATTTGAAATAGATCGAACATCGCCTTGTGTTTTTAAAAATTTTATGACTTCAGTTAAAGATATTCCATTCGCTCCGCCGTTTGTTGTTATAGTAGCGAGTCCACCTATTTTATTCTTTGTTATGGCATTAATTGTACTCGTAGGAAGATTGATATTCACATTTTGCAGTGCATAAAGTTGGCTCCAATCAACACCAGTCGTTTTGCTTTTATTCATTGTAACTGTGAGGAGCTGTACATCAATGAGTACTTGGAGTTTTACTTTTTCTTGGAGCTTTTTTAAGTAGTTTTTAAAGCGTTTCATCTGTTTGGATGTAGCAGTTACTGTAACAATGCCTGCATTTTTATTGATAATTGGGGCTTCTGCCTTGTAAACATCTTGTGGGCGATTTAAGACATTTTGAAACTCTTTGTCGAGATTTGTCCAAAAATCCACCTTATCACTACTTTGTATTTTGATTCCTGCTTCAGAAGCACTTCCTGAACCGTTTGTATTTGATCCTGTTCCTGTTGTATTTGTATTTGTTGTTCCACCATTGGATTGTTGTGTACTTGAGAGAGTGACATTGGTGTTTCCTGTACTTTCACGTTGAGAGAGAATGTAATCAATCTGAAACATTTGTGTTGTTAAATAGGAAATTTTTAAAATATTATTTTTAAGGGTATACGATAAATTATTTTCAGTAAGAATAATATTGAGCACTTCATCAATAGTGAAGTTTTTAAGGTTGATTTTACTCAATTTTGTATTTAAAAATTTCTCTGCTTGAGGATCAGTAATAATGATACTAAAAGCACATTCATCACTGAGTTGCTCGACAAAGTCTATGATTTTTGTATCTTTTTTCGAACTAATACTGAAAAGTTCATAAGAACAATCTGCATGAGCAAAGGTACTCACAAGCAGGAGTACTGCCAAAGTGTAAAATGATTGATGTATAAATTTCATATTTTTGTCCTACTTAATTTTTAAACTGAATTGTTTTTTTGCTGTACGTTGAGAGTACATATGTTTTTTTATGATGCATCAGCATCACACTTGATAATTTGATGTCTGTAATTTTATATCCATGAATCATTGCACCAACTTTATACCATTTTCCATTGATTTTTGCTGAATTATTCAGTGTCATTACAAGATGTAATCGTCTTAATGGATAGCGTCTTCTTTTATGTGCTTTATGATAGATTTTAGAAGGTTTCACCCTTTTCTTCTTAAGCGATTCTGTTGTTTTTGTAAAAATAAAAGGGTCTTTTATTTTTTTTATATTGGCTAGTTTTACACCAGTTCTTGGCGGTTTAATTGCTGCTATTTGTTGATCTACCCATTTGAGTTCATTGGCACCGAGAGAGCTAAAGAGAAGGGTAATGATGAAAAGAGATAGGGTTTTCATTAGTAAGTAATCCCCCAGACTGAAATATCTAAAGAGGTTTTGAGCTCATCTGTTGCTGAAATATTTAAATCATGAATGTCTACAACAAGTTCACTTTTTTCTAAAGAGTTGATAAATTTTAGGGTGTCTTTATAAGAACCGATTGCATCGATTTTAATATTGAGAATATGTCCAAAAGAGTTTTTATTGAGTGCATATTGATTTTTTAAATCTAAAATTTGCATATGATTGTTTTTTGCATTGATAGAGATAGAGTGCAGATACTCTCCCCATGCTCGCTCATCATACACAAGGGCAGAAATTGTTTCGATTTTTGATTTGATATAGGCATTGTTATCTTTGACTCGAATAATATTGGCATTGATAGTTTGAATCTCTTGTTTGAGTTGTGTTACTTTACTTTGAGGATTGCGTTGGAGATAGATATTATCAACATTGATTTTTGTTTGAATAGTTTGTACTTTTGCTTTTGTAGCATTAAATTCATCAAAAGAACTATCCCAGAAGAGTAAGTAAGAAAAACTCATGATTGATACTGCAGTCATTAAATATAGTAAATAGGTATCTTTTTTCCCTTTATTTTTAAAATAAGCATCTATTTTATGGAGGTAATGTTCAAGATTTATTCTCATAATATGCTCACTTTGAGTTCACTGATGTATCGTTTTTCATCGACATCATAGGAAATTTCTTCGAGTGAAAATTTAAATTTTTTGTCATGGATTTTTGTGAGGTATTCTATGAGTTGTGTTATTTTTTTATCTTTAGATGCATTCAAAGAGAGCATAAATTCTTTAGAATTTTGCTGCTGTGTGTAGCTTATATTTTGAAGATTGACATCAAATTTGTTTAAATCTTTTGTAAAAAGTGTTAAAATTTTCGCTTTCATTGGGTAGTTTACTTTGACATCATGAATTTTAAGCAGTGTATTTTTCTTTTGTGTATACTCTTTTTGCTCAATGTCAAGGAGTGTTGCTACCTTTGTTTTATCAGCAAGGGTGTTTTTTATAGCGACTTCTCTGCTTACTTTTTCACGGTGGAGCTTCGTGTATTTTTGTTCTAGCAAACTATACTGTAACATCTGTGTATAAGTGAGCGACCAGTATGTGACAGGGTAGGCAAAAGCTACGAGTAAAGAAGCAGCAATAAGGGTGAGAAATTTTCCACTCTCTCTTTTGATGAATTTTGGTGGTCTATGATAAATAGAAAAATTGGAGATATACTGTTCTTCTGGTTGTGAAGTTACATAGAGCTGCATCAGATAATGGAGTTGGTCTATATAAACACCATGGTTTTCGAAGCCGTAGGTAAAATTAAAATTACTTGCTTCAATCGCAACTTCCGCTTCGAGCATCTCATCAAGTTGCATTACAGTTTCAAGCTGTGTACCAATATAAAGATGTTCAAATTTGTCTATATCAAAGGCTCTTTTTGTATAGGTGAGAATCTCATTAATACTCGCAAAGAGTTCTTTGTAGAGTTTTATAAAGTAGCGCTTGTAATCACTTGAAGTTGTTTTTAAATTTTCTTGAGAGAAGAATGTTTTAAAAACATCATAGTCGATTTTTTCTCCATACAGTTCACAAAATCTCTCATGCATCTCCAATAAAGAGTAAGAAAGCGATTTTGTATAAAGAAATTCTTGTCCAGAGTAGAGTGTAATAAAGGCATCGTTTTCTTGGAGATAGATAAAACAGTGCACACCGCTCATTGGAATAATATCTCGTGTATAGAGAGATTTGAGTAAAAGAGGTGTTGGGATAATAATGTCTATATATTTGACTTTATCAATGACTTTAGCATAGGTATGCTCTAAAGTTTCTGGTGCAACAACAAAGACATGAAAACTACGGTTATCTTCATCAGCATGTGCGAAATTTTCAACATATTGAATAGAATATTCAACTGCCTCATCAAGTCCTAACTCTTCATAAGCTTGAATGGTAATAGCATCAAAAATATCTTCCTGAGGAATATTTTTACTAATGGCTATTTGTGCAGTAATAAACTCATTGGTATTGAGATAAGAAATAACAAATTGGTCTTTTGCAAATTGGGGTGATTTTTCTTCAGTGATGACATTAGAAGAGTGAGTAAAGTAGGTATCTTTGTAGGGATTTATGGAAATAACACTTGAGAAAATACTGTTTTCTTTGTCACTCATTCTATTACTAATCCTATTTAAAATTAATGATGGATAGAGAACAGAATTTATCTTTTTTATAAAATTCTACTCTGTATCTTTTTTTCTCTCGATCTATAGAAAATCTTGAGTTTAACTCTCTGCGTTTTATTGTTATATCACTCTCATTTGTAACATTTTTAGCATGGTACCCAATGACATTGACACGAATGCCTTTTTGTTTAAGTATCTTAAAATCGGCTTTTACATCAAAAGATGAAGCTTTTGGAAGAGAAATTACTTTTCCATCCACAACTGCATCAAATGTATCTGGACAATCATCTGCCATTTTAAAGTACTGGGGTTTGAGAGTTGTAATCTTTTTATTCCCAATATATAAAACATATTTGCCATGAACTTTTTTAAAATTTCCAAGAGTGTGAGAAAATTTAAAATTATTACCCCTTGATTTTAGCGGAATGT
>WFQD01000474.1 GCA_015487265.1 Sulfurimonas sp.
TAAGCACTTTTTTAGTCCATTTCGACCAGAAATATGGTCTGAATTGAATGTTTATTGGTCGAAATTATAGGATAAAATGGCTTTTAAAGTCCTAAAATATGGGATTTATTTGGTTTTTCAGGGGTGACTATGTAGTTAGTTTCCATTCTTCTGCTCCAGTAAATATTTAAATCTTCTATCTTTAAAAATTGTTTTTAAAACAAAATTTTCACCATCCATAACATATGGAATACAGTGAGGATAGTTATCTATTGAGATAACCATAATTCTTTGATTTGGATAGCTTTCAACATAAGGATGGGAAAGTCTTTAAATGTCGCTGAAGGAAATCTAGATTTTAACTTCTGGATTTCCCTCTCTAAGTAAGTTGATAAAATCCTCTGTAAACTTCATAGAAAACATGAGTGTTCCCTCTATGTCGTAGTAATCTACAAATTGTAAATATTTACTTGTTTTAGACATATTGTTTGTTGATGTGAAAAAGCCCTTCTCTTCGAGTTCATGCGTTTTATCTATACGATCGACCACAATTCCCACATCTTTTCCATGAATATTCATCAAAACAATCTGTTCAAATGCAGAAGTGAGCTTGTCAATGTTTGCTTCTAAGGTATGTAACCCCTCTATGGTGTTTTTCGCATTTTTGCGAATCTCTTGCATCTGTTCTTCTGTATCACCCTTATTTTCAAGGAACTCTTTTCCATGATTGTGTAAGGCATCGTGACACTCTATCACCTCATGAGAGAGCAAATCCACAAAACCATGGTTATTACAACGCAGGCAGGCAAGTGTTTTGTCTATCCACTTTCCAAGTTCGCATTGATGTGGGTCGAGGGCTTTTGTAAAGGAGTCTCCACTCTCTAAAGAGTGTGCAAAATCTTGCACCCAATCTTCATGTTGTCCTGCAACCTTTTTTATAAATGTAAGCTGTTCATCCCTAAACGAGCTAAAATCTAAAAGTTTTCGAATAGAGACAATGGGCACCACTTTATCTTTATGGCTAATAATGCCATCGACATATTCAGAGTGGTATGCCGTGGGCATTGGTGCTTGAAAATGCAAAAGTTCACTCACACAATCTGTGTTTATTAAGTAGTTTTGTCTATTGACCTCTATTTGTAAAAATTGCACGCTAGCTTCCTTTTTATGACATCATAATTTCATAAGGTCTTTGTATCTCACGAACTACTTCATCTACACTCATGTGGCGCGATTTACGTAAAAATTCTCTCCCATCCAAAAAGACAAGCACTGTAGGAATGGCAAAAACACTAAAGTGGGCAGAGACCTCTTGTTCTACTGAAACATCCACACTCTCTATATGAAACTCTTTGAAGTTACTCTCTATAGCATCCATCAGTTTTGGTTTGAGTGAATGACAGACATTACAAGTGGGTGCCGAGAAGTACACCATGACCGCTAAATTTTCTTTGATTACTTTATTTATATTTTCAACTGTTTGCATAAAGAGATTATATTATAATACTGTTATGAATTCAATTATTTTAAGCATTTTCAGTGTATATATTTTTATACTTATGGGTTATATAGCAAAAAAGAGTTTCAAAGAGAAGATTGATGACAAAACAATTACCCTCATCAATGTCTATTTTTTACAAGTTTTTCTTACCTTTTGGGGCTTGTTGCTCTACCCCATAGACATTACACTCTTCTATGCACCAAGTCTGTACTTTGTTATTGTTGTGTTTGTTATTGTACTTGCTGCGTTTGGTGCGAAATTTTTGTTTGAAAACAAAAAAGAGTACTCTATTGCCACGGTGAGCGTTATTATTGGCAATACCGGAAACCTCGGTATTCCTCTTAACATTGCTATTTTTGGTGAAAGTTCTATTCCCTATACCACTATCATTAACCTTGTGAATGTTTTTGTGGTCTATACCATTGGGGTATTTTTCTACTCTCGTGGAAGTTTCGACACAAAAACCTCTTTGCTGAATATTGTCAAACTTCCCATTTTATGGGCTGCTATCCTTGCCCTCTTTTTAAGCACAAATCACATAAGCATACACAAAAGTATTCTCAACATGCTGATGATGGGTGCCTATGCTTCTATGACAATGCAGCTTTTTTTATTTGGTATCTATCTGTATGGCACACAAATCAAAACCATTAACAAAACACTTGTTGTTTGGGTACTTGTGTTTAAATTTCTCATCTTACCCCTCACAGCATTTTTTGTTTTAACAAACACTGTGTTAGAGAGCATGGTCAAGGGAATTATTTTTATAGAACTGTTGATGCCTTTAGCTGTAGCCAATGTAAATCTTGCTTCTCTTTATGAGTGTAAACCAAAACTCACAACAAGCTTAGTTTTTCTCTCTTCACTTCTCTTTTTAGCAGTTGTTTTTCTTGGGGTAAAAATAGTGCCCTATTTATAAGCTCATCATTAGAAAAATACCCTATAATTTTAAAAAAGGAATAAATAATGAAAAAACTCTTACTTTTAACCATAAGTGCTACCCTTATGTTTGGAAAAATGCTCTGTACACATCCAGAACCCTATACTATTAAAGATCATGCACAAGAATCTCGCTACCAAAACTGTGTTCGTAATGGGATGACGTACTGGTATAAAGATGATGGCAGCATCAAATCGAAAGTCAATTTTACCGATGGGAAAGAGAATGGACTCTACACCTCTTACCACACCAATGGCAAAAAGAAGATAGTTGTAAATTATGTGGATGGACAAAAAGATGGCATTCAAAAAATTTACTATAACAATGGACAGCTTGGAAGTCAAGTCAATTATGTCATGGGACGCAGAGAAGGTGTAATGACAGAATGGGATTTTGAAGGCTATAAAAGTTCGGAAGTTTTTTACAAAAACAACTACAAAGTTGGACTCAAAAAATACTTCGACCACAAAGGCAATGTCATCAAAACAGAGACTTATAAAATGGATAGAAATCCTGTTATGGTCAAACTTCTCAAAGACAAACGCAAAGATGTCATGGTAGATTTGGCAAAATATGGCTTGGTTCCTGAAAATGCACCAAAAGAAGAACGATTTAGATAAAACTTAAGTTTACAAAGAGTATAATCTAAAATTATATAAGTACCTATCCAGAAATAAAACCAAATAACAGAGGTTTACAATGATGCTAAGCACTTTTAACGAAGTAATTGGTATCATTGTAAACCTCCCTACGGGCGAAAAGAAAAAGGCACACCTACTTCGTTAGATTTTCTCATCTTAGCTATGGCTAGGATTTCAAAAATCTGCCTTGTATCTATACCTTTTTCTTTTCGCTGTTAATTGGTTTTATTTCTGGATAGGTACTTACAATGAGGAAATATAATGGCTCGGCATTACCAAGGTAGCATTCGCATCTCGCTTTTCTTTTGGTTTTTTATTGTCGCCTTTATTCCCATTGTTATTTTGACAGCACTCAATTATGATGCCGCAAACAAAGGTCTCATCAAATCAGCAAAAGAGAATATTCTCTACTCCTCAGATAGTACTGCAAAATTTGTACGCAACTGGTTCTCCTACAGAGAAAAAGACATACAATACCTTGCCCAAAATGACACAACAACACTTTTTCTAGAAACACTCAATGATGCCTTGGCAGATTCACATCAGAGTGTGAAAAAATTTCTCACAACAGATTATAAATTTCTTATAAATATGGACAATAGCCATGACATCAACAATATGTTTCATATCTATAATTACATTGACGATATTTTTCTCCTAAACACCAAAGGAGATATTCTCTACTCCATACAAGAGAACAAGTTGCTTGGTGCAAATCTTTATTCAGCAAATTTTGCACAAACACGATTGTCAAAAACTTTCAAACAAACACTCCAAGATGGAAAAATTCACTATAGTGATTTAGAAAAATTTGCACCGCTTCATAATCGTATAACAAGCTTTATCACAGCACCTGTAACAAATGCCAATGGGAAAATCATAGGTGAGCTCGTTATGCAAATTAAACTCAATGCCTTAATCTATATTTTTCAAAAAAATGCAAGTGATAATTATACACACTACTTTGTAGGAAGTGATGGACTTTTACGCAGTGATATAGATGCCACACACAAAACACTCCAAACAAAAATAGCAACAAAACAGTTTGCACTTTGGCACAAAGAGCACATAGAAGGAGGCTTTCAAAAGTCTATGCAAAAAAATGTCTTTTTTTATCAAGGGCCTCTTACAAAGAATGTGTTTGGAGTACATGAAGATGTCGAGTTTTTAGGAGTAAAATGGGCACTCCTCACAGAGATAAATGAAAACATACTCCTTCAAGATGCTAATCTTATTTTACAAAGAAGTCTCAATTTTTCTATCATTGCACTGCTTATTGTCATAGCCATTGCATTTTTTATTGCTTCAAACCTTGCGAAACCACTCAAAAAGCTCGTACAAGTAAGTTACAGATTTAGTCAAGGGGAGCGAGGCATTGTTGTAAAAAATCATGATAATAATGAGATTGGAGAACTTAGTACCTCTTTTAATGCAATGATGCAAGCCATTGAAAAAAATGAAACCGCCCTTGTAGAAGCAAGCCAAAAAGCGCAAGAGAGTACACGAGCAAAATCAGAATTTTTAGCAAGTATGTCTCATGAGATACGCACCCCTATGAACGGTGTCATTGGGATGATTGAGCTTTTACAAAACTCCCCACTCACCCCAAGCCAAAAAAATCATCTTCATGTAGCCAAAAGTTCCGCACATGCCCTCCTTACTCTCATCAATGATATTTTAGATTTTTCAAAAGTGGAAGCGGGTAAAATGGAGATTGAATCTATCGCATTTAATCTACGCAATGAGTTTGGAGATTTAGCTAAAGCCCTTGTTTTTAAAGCCGAAGAAAAAGGGGTCGAGCTTATCTTAGATATGCATGATATGGAGCAGGAAATTATTCTCTCAGATCCAGGACGCATTCGTCAGATTGTCACAAATCTTGTAGGCAATGCTATCAAATTTACCTCTGAGGGAACCATCCTCATCACAGTTTCCCTTGATGTTTTAGAAGAGAACAATGCACGACTCAAAGTGAGTGTGCAAGATACAGGTATAGGCATACCTGAAGATAAAATTGCATCCCTTTTTGACTCCTTTTCACAAGTTGATGCTTCTACCACAAGAAAATATGGTGGGACAGGACTTGGACTTGCCATTGTCAAAAAACTGTGTGAATTGATGGATGGAAATGTCAAAGCCACAAGTGTTCTAGGGCAAGGGAGTACTTTTAGTTTTGACATCGGTGTCAAACTCAGTGAACATAAAACACTCCGTATGCCTGCAGTTTCTATAAAAAACAAAAGAGTTCTCATTGTGGACGATAATGCAATCAACAGAAAAGTACTCTCAGGGCAACTCGAACTCTGGGAGATGGAAGTCTTTTGTGCAAAAGATGCACAAGAAGCACTCGATATGTGTGCAAAAGCACTTGCTCACTCCCATACACCACCTTTTGATATTGCCTTTTTAGATATGCAAATGCCACAGATGGATGGAGCAGAACTTGGGAAAAAACTTCGTGAAAACAGCAGCTACGATAGTATGAAACTCATTATGATGACCTCTCTTGGATTTCGTAGTGATGCAGCTGCATTTGCAAAAATGGGCTTTGATGCCTTCTTCTCCAAACCAACAACAGCAAGCGACTTGTTTGATGCCCTCAATGTCCTTGTTGAAAATGGAAAAGCAAAAGAGCAAGCAACACCACTCATTACCCATGAGTACCTTGGAACACTCTCAAAAGAGGCAAACATCCTCCTTGTAGAAGATAACAAAACAAACCAGTTAGTGATTGATGGTTTACTCGATAACTTAGGATTAGAGTGTGATTTTGCCAACAATGGCATTGAAGCACTTGAGATGTTAAATGCACACCAAAAAGAGTATGACATTATCTTGATGGATTGTCAAATGCCACAAATGGATGGCTATGAGACAACAAGAAATATACGTGCTGGAAACGCAGGTGAACATCATAAAAACATCCCTATCTTAGCACTTACAGCAAATGCAATGCAAGGCGACCAAGAAAAATGCCACCTTGCTGGGATGAATGACTACTTAACCAAACCAATTGAAGCGAAAAAATTTACTGCCATACTTCAAAAGTGGTTACCAAATAAAGCAACTACTTCAGTGTAGCAATATACTTTGCTAAACTGTCAATATCTGCATCAGAGAGTCTTGCAACTTGCCCTTTCATAAGCCCTTTCATTGCTCCACCGTATGTACCATTTTTATAACCATGAAGTGCTTTTTTCACACCAGCTTCTCCTAAAGTAGCAATTTTTTTTGATTTTCCCATTGCATGCTTTTCTCCATGTACTCCATGGCATCCTGCACATTTTTTATATAAATCAGCACTTGCCATTGCAGAACTTGCTGTGAAAAGTGTCCCCACTAAAACTAAACCTTTTACCATTGAACTTATGTTTGTAGTTTTCATTTTGAAACTCCTTTTTGTTGTTTGATAGTCGTAGTGTAACAAGTAATTGTGGAGTCATTGTGGAGCTTATTTGAGTTTTCCAAAAACCTTATAGTTATTCCAGTAGATATTAAGTGCTTTTTTCAGTGCTGCGTTTGAGAGCTGGCTCTTTTGCTTGACTCCAAAACGACTGAGAAAAGCTTCTCCCATGACACTCTGCGTTTGCGATGGATTTTTCAAATACTCAAACATTGCTTTTTTCACAGCTCGCTCGCTGCTATACTTTAAGAGGTATCTATAAAAGTATTTATCTATACTTACCGGCAGTTTTTGATGGCAAACAACACAGTTTGTTTCGTAGACCCCTGCATTGAGGCTACTCAACAGAAACACGAAAAGAAAAAATTTTACCATTTGACACGCACCTTTGTCCATTCAAACTCTTTGGAGTCTATTGTTACACTTAAGTGGTACTCTTGTGCAATGCTTGCAACAATACTCAGCCCCAAACCAAAACCACCACTCACCTGTGTAAAACGGGCATAACGCTCTTGCATTTTTTTGATATTTTTTTTGGCAATGCCTATGCCACCATCTGCTACTACAATTTCATTTTCTTCTAAAGTCACATGCACATACCCCTTCATTTTGTTATACTTGATGGCATTAGAGATGAGATTGTCCACAAGCTTACTCAGTTTTGCTCTATCTATAAAGAGTTGAGCATCTTTTATAATCTCCAAATCAAGCGAAACTTTTTTAGCCTCAGCAAGCGAGGTGAAATACTCCACCCGCTCTTGGAGTAATTGCCCTACATCAAGAAGCATATCATTGGTCACAATCTTATTGCCTAAAGTAAGGTAAGTTAAATCTTGGTAAATATTGGAAATTGTTTTTGCCCCGACATCTATACGGTTTATTTTTTTCAGTGTCTGAGTATCAAGCTTCTCTTTATTTATCATCTCTATGTTTGTCACTATTGTACTCACTGGAGTGTTGAGTTCATGGGTTGTGTCTTTAATAAACCTATCTAAAAGATGCATGGCATCGCGCATAGGTTTTAAAAACAAACGCAACAAAACATAGCCTATAACAAACATCACACTCAAGGCAAGCAGATTAAAAATGAGTAACTCTTTTTTCGTTTTTTCGTACCATATTCCCCTATCTTTGATTTTCACTATCACATATTTTGCACCTAAATAATAAGACTCGGGAATACTCACAAGAGTAATCATTCCCTCTTTCAAGTACAAAATCTTGTCAAGTTGGAGCACAGTGGGAGTCGTGGCAAAGATTTGCTTTTTATCGCTATCGAAAATGGCACTCTCATAAGCTTTGCTTCTTGGGTAAACTTGTGTTTTGTCAAAGTTGATATGCAGGCGTTTAAGTCCTAAAAGTAACTCTTTTGTGTAGTGTTGCAGTGTGGCTTTTTGCTCTTGTAACATTAACTCTTTTTGGGCATTGTAGTACATAAAAGAGAAACCAAAAATGATGATAATAGTGAGTAAAGAATAGAGTGTCGCTATGCGGTAAAGTGTTTGTTTTTCACTGCGTGCTAAATCTGTATCCAAGCTTTTTGATACTAACAATGGTCTCCTTTGAAAGGATTTTCCGCAAGTTTTTGATGTAGGTTCGCAAAGCACTCTCACTCGGATGCTCATCATACTCCCACAGTGTGTCGTAGATGACTTCATGAGTGACAACTTCATCTCTATGCTGTAAAAAGAGTTTGAGTAAAAGTGCCTCTTTAGTACTTAAATTCTGTTCTTTTCCATCCACAAAAAGACGATTTAATTCTGTATCATACTGAATATTTTTTGTAATTTCTAGGGTCGATTTGGATTCATGAAAGAAGTTGCGTTTTAAAATACTCTGCATACGAAAAAGAAGTTCTTTCAGTGCAAAAGGTTTTCTAATGTAGTCATCACATCCACTCTCATACCCATCTTCAAGCGAAGCCATAGAGTTTAAAGAAGTGATGTAAATCGCAGGGGTTGTTACACCCTCCTTGCGTTTTTGTTTGAGGAGTTCAAAACCATTGAGGTGGGGGACATTCACATCGAGTAAAAAGAGGTCAAAAGCCTGCTCATAAATACGCTCTGCGGCTGCTTCACCATCATACACACTCACCACCTCAAAATCTTGCTCTTGCAAAAATTCACTTATGGTTTCATTGAGTGTGACATCATCCTCAAGTAGCAGTATTTTTGCTCGCATGAAAACTACTTTTGTTTATGAAGATTTTTTTCGTACTTTGCTTTTTCACTGCTACTCATAGAGGGAATTCTACTCTTGAGCTCCTGAGAAAATTTTGCAACTTCAGCAGGCTTTACATACCCCATAATGGCAATAAGCTCTTGTGTACTCATCTCACTAAAATTTTCTTTGGCAAGAAGAGAACTCCCCAGTAGCAGTATGAAAACAAATAGATACCCTGTTTTTATCATTGCTTTGCCTTTTTCAATCTCATTGCTTAGTATAGCACTTATTTGTGTACAAATTGTGAAACTACTGGAGTTTCTCTACAATAGCCTCTGCACTAAAACCAAATTTTTCAAACAATTTTCCTGCAGGTGCAGAAGCCCCAAAACTCTCCATACCAATCACTTCATCTGCAAATCTATACCACTCTAAACCACGTGCTGCTTCAATCGCTACCTTTTTTGTCTCTGGTTTGATGATTGTTTGAATATACTCACTATCTTGCTCACTTAAAAGGTCAAAACATGGAACAGAAACAACATTTGCAAAAAGCCCTAGAGTGTTTAATTTTTCTTTTACCTCAAGTGCCAAAGCAACCTCTGAACCGCTCGCCATAAGAGTGATAGATGCTTGCTCATCTTGTGCAAGCAGATACCCACCGCGACTCGCTTCCCCATACACTGCTTCTGGCAATATTGGCAGTCCTTGACGGGAACAGACAAACGCAGAAGGAGATTTTCGCATAACAAGGGCTGTTTTCCAAGCTTCAACATTTTCCGCACCATCTGCTGGACGCCATACATAGAAGTTTGGAAGGGCACGAAACTGTGAAAGATGCTCAATAGGTTGGTGTGTTGGACCATCTTCACCGACCCCAATGCTATCATGCGTCCATACAAAAAACTGCTGTATTCCTGTAAGTGCTGCGATACGAGCAGCAGGTTTTAAGTAATCAGAAAAGACAAAAAATGTCGAAGTAAAAGGTTTCAGCGGACCATACAGAGCCATCGCATTGGCAATAGAAGCCATCGCATGTTCACGAATACCAAAGTATATATTGCGTCCCTTAGGGTAAACACCCATATCATTTAAAAAAGTTTTGTTTGAAGGGCTTAAATCGGCACTTCCCCCTAAGAAGCTTGGAACTGCTTTTGCAATAGCATTTAAGATTTTACCATTGGTATTTCTTGTCGCATCTGCTTTTTCAAATGTAGGGTACTCTATGCGAGAAAAGTCAGGATTTTCAAGGGCATTTAAGACTTCATTTTGCTCCATAAGTGGCAATGTTTTTTGTCTGTGAATCCACTCACGCTCTAACAAATCGCCCTCTTCTATAGCGCAGCGAAAGCGTACCATGACGTCTTCTGGTACAAAGAATTTTTTCTCAGGGTCAAATCCTGCATCTTTTTTTGCTTGTGCAATGACTTCATCTCCGAGTGGTGCACCATGTGCATGGTGTGAGCCTTCGAGTTTGCCAGCACCTTTAGCGATGATAGTATTTGCGATGATGATTGTCGGTTTTGTATTTGCTTTTGCTTGTGTGAGTGCTGCATCAATGGCATCAAAATCATGCCCATCACACTCTAAAACATCCCAATTTTGTGATTCAAAACGTTTGCGAATATCTTCAGAGATGCTCAGCTCAGTTGAACCTTCAATCGTAATGCGATTGGAATCATAAATAAGTACTAAATTATCGAGTTTGTTATGTCCAGCGATAGAGCAAGCCTCATAAGAGATACCCTCTTCTAAATCACCATCACCACAGAGACAATAGACATTATGGTCAATCAAATCTGCCGTATCAGAGTTCACCTGTGCTGCCATAAATTTGCTCGCCATTGAGAAACCAACTGCGTTTGCAATCCCCTGCCCTAATGGTCCCGTTGTTATCTCCACACCAGCAGTATGCCCAAACTCAGGATGCCCCGGTGTTTTAGAATCGAGTTGGCGAAAGTTTTTTAAGTCCTCAAGTTCTAAGCCATAGCCCCAAAGGTAGTACAAAGAGTAAATAAGCCCTGTGCCGTGTCCACCTGAAAAAACAAGTCTATCACGGTTAAGCCATGCAGGGTTTTTTGGATTGTGATTGAGGTGTTCACTGAGTACTACTGCAATATCTGCAAGTCCCATCGGCGCACCAGGGTGACCAGAGTTAGCCGCTTGTACCATATCTGCTGCTAAAAATCGTATACTATCTGCCATTTTTTGACGCATTTTATTTGCCATATTTATTATCCTAATTTAGTTTTTATGTCTATTTATATATTTGTTTAAAAGTTCTGCAAGTGCTGTTTTGAGGTTAGTATCAAAACTATTCATTGCGTTTGTGAGTTCTTCTGCCAAAGCATCAGCTTCTTTCACTGAAGCCTCTAGCCCTAAAATCGTTACAAAGCTATTTTTATCTTCATCGTTGTTGGTTAATTTTCCTGCCTCTTCGCTACTCTGGGTAACATCTAAAATATCATCTTGAATCTGAAACAAAAGCCCCAGTTTAATCCCAAAATCATAGAGTTTTTCACCCACATCCTCGCGACCGACAATGATAGCTCCCATTTTGAGTGAAGCGGCAATTAATTTTGCTGTTTTGTTTGTGTGAAGGAGTTTAATATCTTCTACTTGAAGCGGTTGATTTTCAAAGTAACAATCTATTGCTTGCCCAAGTACCATGCCATTTAAACCACCATTACTTGCTAATTCTCTGATGAGCTTAACACGTGTTGCATCTGAAAATGGGGCATTTGCAAGGACTTCAAAAGAGTAAGTGTTCAGAGCATCCCCGACCAAAATAGCTGTCACTTCATCAAAAACGACATGCAATGTTGGGTTACCACGACGCAGAGGTGAATCATCCATCGCAGGTAAATCATCATGAATCAGAGAGTAGGTATGCAGAAGTTCTATAGCAAACGCAGCATGTCTTGCACCCTCAAGAAGCAGAGGGTTATAAGCCTTTACAACACCAAGTAAAAGTGCCGGACGAAAGCGCTTGCCACCAGCGAGAAGCATATTTTGCAAAGCTTTTTCATAGGTCGGATGAATGCTTTGTGAAGTTGGTAGATTATCTTGTAAAAATTGCTCGAAGTTTTTCATATGAAATTATATACTTTTAACCTTCACAAAAAACTGAAAATGATTTCTTTGGAAAAGAAGCTGTGTTGCTTCTTTGCTTTGCGAAATATTTTTAAGTATTTCATCTTCACTCTGTATCTTTTTTTGATTCACTTCTAAAAGCTTATCTCCAAGTTTTAAGCCATACTTTTTTGCTTTTTTTTCTATTTGTATGAGACATAAATTTTTATCAAAAGAGAGTCCTAAAACCTCTAAAAAAGTATCACTAAGATAACCGCCGCCTTTTCTTTTTTTACTCTGCATTTTTACGCGGAGTATTTTTCCCTTGCGTTTTATTTGAACGGAATGCATAGTGCCTATTTTACTAAAGAGTATCCACTGCATTAACTGGCTTGCATTGCGAACACGTTTGTTATCAAAACGCAAGATTTCATCATTGACTTGAAAAGGATTGTTCTTCATAAAAGGGTTAATGGAGTGCACTAAAACTTTTTTGTGCATGTTTTTAACACGAATGCCGATATCTGCATACTGTACTTTTTTTTGCTGTATAAAATGTTGTAAATAGGGCTTTTCAATCACACCCTCTGGTGTAACAATCCCCTCTAGGGCACAGCAACTTGTTAGTACAAGACTAGGTGCAGAAACTTTACTCTGCAGTTGTGCAAATTGATTTAAACCAATTTGATGCTCTTTTATACGACTCTCTTGTACTCTTTTTGTATTAATAGATGCAATGCCCATTGGAGAATGTTTGTAGATAACAAAGGGGAAAGCAAAACCTTTTTTATCTGCAACCAAATAGAGTGAGAGAAAAGGGTCATATTTGAGTATTTTTCCTTTAGGTTTTGTCCGAGAAAAAACTAAACGTTTGTGTTTTGTTATAGGAATATTTGTTTGAGAAGAAGTGAGTGCATGTGCATCATTTATCTTGCGTTTGCAAACACTATAACCGCCATTACAAGCATAAAGATTGATAAAAAGAAGAGTAAAGGCTACAAAGAGGCGAAGCACCTACTTTGCTCCACCAAAAGGATTCCCCATACCACCAAGCATGCTCATGGCACTGCTTTGTTGGTTTTGTTGTACCATTTTATTGGCATCATTGATGGCACCAATTATCATGATTTCTAAAGTGGTTTTATCGCTGAGTGCTTCTTCTTGAATGCTCAGATCAACAACTTCACCATTGCCATTGACACTTAACTCTACAAGACCACCTCCAGTTTTGACACTAAAAGTTTTACTTGCTAACTCTTCTTTGAGTTTGTTGGCATTTTCTTGCATACCTTCGAGCATTTTGCCCATATCACCCATATTGCCAAACATTAGATTTCATCCAAAATATGATCAATCTCGTTGTTATCATCAAGAAGTACAACTTTTGGTTTATATGTTTCTAGCTCTTTTTCATCATAGGTTGCATAGGCAACGATGATGACTTTATCGCCTTTATGCACTTTTCTCGCAGCGGCCCCATTTAAACAGATGTCGCGTTTTCCGCGTTCACCTAAAATAATGTATGTCGAAAATCTTTCACCATTGTTGATATTTAAAATCTCAACTTTTTGCCCAACTCGCATTTTTGAAGCTTCTAAAAGTTCTTCATCTATAGTAATAGAACCAACATAATTTAAGTTAGCATCTGTAACAGTAGCACGGTGAATTTTACTGTACAACATTTCAATAGTCATAAAATTGCCTTACATTCCCATCTGTTTTTTCATATCAGCTGGGCTTATTGGAGCATCCCACATCTCTTGAGAAATAACAAACTCTTCTACAACATTGCCACCAATAATATGCTCTGAAACTATTCTGTCAATTTTCTCTTTTGTCAAACCTGCATACATTGTATGTCCTGGCTCTACTAACATTACAGGACCCATTTGACAACGGTTCATACATCCTGTACGGATAGGTTGAACTGTTCCCATAATTCCCTCTTTCATAAGAGTTTGTGCTAAATGTTGAAATAAATCTTGTGTATCTTTTGTCACGCATGATGGTTTTGGCATACCTGGAGGAGCTGATTGCTCGCACTTAAACATATAAAATGCCGGTTGAGGGATTCCCATAAGAATTTTCCTTAAATTTTTGATGAAATTATAGCAAAAATTCTCTATTTATGCATAAGAGCAAAAATTAAGTTTTATAATTTAAGATTAAAAGTCATCATCCTCACCAAACTCTCGTGCCGCTTCTTGTTCAAAAAGTAAGTCTTTTTCCTTTTGAAGTTGTGCTTTTGTTAAGACAGCTTCATGTAAAAAAGCACCAAAAAATGTCTCTGATTTTGTATCGGCAAGAAACAAATAGGTGCCGATAGTTAAGCCTAAAGCTGTGATAATAGCAATTATTTTTTGCACAGGAGTGTAGATTTGCACAGGATCTTTATGCTGTAGTTCACAAGTGCCACCCGGGCAATGCTCAGGATTTTTATTGACAAACATTTTATAAATGATACACCCGACACAAACGGAAAAAGCTGCCTCTAAAAACATTAAACTCAAACATAAAATACAGATAAGAACCTTATAAAAAGTAATATCCCAGTGATACACAAACCAATACATCATGGGCCAGGAAATAAACCAGCCAATAGTCCACGCAAAACGCTTTTGTAAACCACCGACATATTCTGGCTTTTGATTACGGACAAAAAATTTACCTAACATGAGCGATGGGGAATAACGAGGACTGATAACTCTGGCAGTAAAATCTATAAATAAAAATGCCAAATAGACTCTTGCCACAATGATATGATTGTAGCCAATACCTAAATAGATTACACTCATCCCCAGCATAAAAAGAATGCCAGCAGCAGCTCTTGCTTCTCTTTCATTCACAACTGTGACATCATATCCGGGAACTTTTTCACCATATTCCCATAAAAAACTCTTCAGGTTCATCTGTAAACTCCTTTTTAAAGGTTAAGGGCACCTTAGCAACTCTCTTACAACTTCTCGATCATCAAAAGGGAGCTTTTCATCATAAATAATCTGATAATTTTCATCCCCTTTACCAAGAATGACAACAACTTCTTCGCTCTCTTGTGCATCAAGGGCGAGTTCTATTGCTTTTTTACGGTTGAGTTCCACTGTGACATTTGTTCTATCTTCTATGCCCTCTAAAATATCTTCTACTATTTTTTGGGGGTCTTCATGTCTTGGATTATCACTTGTTATATAGACTCTTTTTGCCAAAGACGCAGCAACTCTTCCCATAAGAGGGCGTTTACTTTGGTCTCGATCTCCCCCTGCTCCAAAAACAACTAAAAGTTCTTTCTCTTTTAAAGCATTGAGCACTTGCTGCATCCCATCTGGCGTGTGCGCAAAATCAACAATCACATTGGGTGCTTGACACACCTGCTCCATGCGTCCGCTCACTCCTGCAAAGTTATCTACTACATCGGCTATATCTTCAAGAGATTTATCTGTTATCAGATGCACCCCGCTAATAGCTGCCATAAGGTTATATAAATTAAAAAAGCCATGTGTAGAAGCGGTAAAGGGAACTATTTCTTGAAAATGTTGAATAATGCCACTACTCCCATCATTTAAAGAGTATGCCATCAATCTATAAGTAGAAGGGTTTTCTATACTGTAAGTGTAAGCATTTTTAAAATTAAACGCAGCCTTCTCCTCATCACGGTTGATGAGCTTTTTTCCCTCATCTTGAAAAAAGGAGTTTTTGACTGTCGTGTATTCCCCAAGTGTTTTATGATAATCTAAATGGTCTTGTGTAATATTTGTCAAAATTTTTAAAGCAAAGCTAAGCCCTTCAACTCTTTTTTGCACGATAGCATGAGAACTCACTTCCATAATAAAGTACTCACACCCTGCACTGACTGCTTGATAAATATGCTTGTATGTATTTAAAACAGAAGGGGTTGTGAGTGTTTTTCCCTCAACAATAGTATCGTTCATAAAAAGTCCACGTGTCCCTTGCATGGCACATTTATAGCCTAAATCAAGTAAAAAAGAGTACATGGCACTTGCCGTTGTTGTTTTCCCGTTTGTTCCGGTAATGCCTACAATTTTGATTTTATTGACACCAAAGAGTTCGGCAATGTCTGCTATGTTTATAATAGAGTGTGCCCCATTTGCTTTGGCATTGTCTAAATACTTTGCATTTTGTGCGGTCAAAACAAATGCTGTCTCGCCATCGCACTCTTGAGAGTTTTCTGTTACATATTTGTATGCTTGTTCTGGTAACTCAATTTTCAATCATTGTGCCTTGTGAAAGTTTTTTTAACAGTCTATGCAAAAGTTTATCACTCGGATAGACACTTAAAGCATTTTCCAAATATGTGAGTGCCATTTCATGAAACCCGTGTGCAATCAAGTGTTCTAAAAAATCAACAAAATCATCTTTTTCAGTAATAATCACACGGGTTGAAAACATAATATTTTCAAAAGTCTCTTTAAAATCTGCTCCACCCTCTAAAATTGCTTTAAAATCTTGATACAAAATACCATCTTCAAGCTCTATGCGTTCGCGTAAAGGTTCGGCAAAGACTTCACTGAGTTTATCAAGCGAGCCATTGAGATTGTTTAAAACCTCTTCCATGATAACATCCGCAGACTCTTTGTCCTCATCTTTTAATATCTCATAATAATCAAAGAGTGCCTCTGCACCGCTCTCTCCGCTCATCGCCATCTCAGAGAGAATGACACCATTATAGGCCTCTTTAGAGTTAGGATAATTTTGCAAAACAGTCGCAAATTTTTCAAGTGCAGTTTTATACTCTGCTTTTGAAAAACTCTCTTTTGCTTGTGACAATATTTTATATTTGCTAACTGTACTCATGATACTCTTTATTTTATAAATTATCTAAATCATTTTCCATGCCAAAAGGCACATTTACAACACTTAACTCTGGATGAATGTCCATTCTAAGTTGGCGCTCAACACCATACTTCAAGGTTGTACCACTACTGCCACACCCGACACATGCTCCTTTGAGTTGCACATATACTGTAGAGTTTTTAACAGTCAAAAACTCTATATCGCCTCCATCAAGAGCCAAAGAGGGTTGCACTTTTGCTATTACCGCTCTTACTGGCTCCAATAACTCTTCATCTGAAAATGGAATCATTTTTTTCCTTTTTAATAGTTTCACTATTTATAGATGTAAAATAGAACAAATTAGCTTAACAAGTCCTAAATATTTTAACTATAAATTTACTTTAATGCAAGTATTTCATGTACATACGAGGGTTTTCGCATTCCAACGAGTATATAATCAACACTTTGCTGTGCCTGCAAAAAAGCAATTGCACACTCTTGAAGACTCATCTCACACCCTTCAAAATCACTTTGCAACTCTTTTTTAGTTCTTTTGCCACACTCGTAAGCGACCATTTTTCTATACTCTTGAAAAAATATATCTATCAAACTGAGCAAAGAATTTAGGCTCTCTTCATCTAAATTTTCTAAAGTCTTACGTATATGTGGCAATATTTGTGCATATAAAAAAGTATCAAAATCACCAATCCAACCAAATTTATGACGATTGACATCAAGCTCTTCAAAAAGATTATAGAGTGGTTTAAGTCTCTCATTATCACACACATCTAAAATTTCATTGAGGTATGCATAATACGAAGCACTCTCATCATACTCTGCTAATCTATACATTTTCGCATCTTTTTGTGCATTCAGTGGGCGATTTGCCAAAACTCGTAAGCCATTTTCTTTTGCCCAAGCGGCACATTTGAGTCCCTCTTGTTCTAAAATATTGATTGGTAGCTGTATGGTTGTAAAATGATGTGTGTCATTGCCTACTGCTTCACTTGCTTTATCTGCTAAAGTAATCAAGTCTTCATAAGGAAGAAATTCGGGATCGTTCACATTTTTGGCAAAACTATTGGAGCTTATACCATACGAAGCGATTCTTCCCTTTTGTACCTCTTTTTCAAGCCCGACAAAAGCCTCATAAATACGTTTATACATTGCATCGAGTGTTGAATCTTTATCTGCATTTTTATTGAGGGCATCTAAAAGATAATATTCTGGATTGTGAATAAGATAGCAATCAAGCTTCTCTTTTTGCAAGCGTGCCAGTGATTTTGTGAGTTGGTCTTGCATAAAAGAGGGTGCAATAGAGTGAAAACAGTTAGCATCAAACTCTACGACCTCTTCAAAGGCTTCTTCTTTATGTGCAAGCATATTCGAGCCTTGAATATAGCCATATTTACTGACAATCTCTACACGAGCCTGTGTTGTTGCATCAAACTCTTGCAAAACTCGCCCAATAGCAATCTCAGCAGCACCGTCCATGTAGTTTGTTGATGTGTCAATCATGCTTAACCCAGACTCTATAGCATCACGAAGGGCTTGAATATGTTGAGGATTTTGATCTGTAATACGATACGTTCCGAATGCGAAATTACTCATTTTATCTCACTTGTTAAGTATTTTAGGATTTGGAAGTGTTTCAAAAGATAAACGCAGGGGCAAGCCTTGCGTTTAAGTGTATAATTTTATACTAGTTCAATAAATGCCATAGTTGTAGCATCACCACGACGAATTCTTGTTCGTGTGATTCTTGTGTATCCACCAGCACGATCAACATACTTTGGTGCAATTTCATTGACTAAAGTTTTTGTAGCTTCTTTACTTTGAAGCGCAGCAAAGACTGCTCTGTGTGCATTTGAGTCATTCTTACCAGCAGTTGTGATAAGTTTTTCTACGTATGAACGTAACTCTTTTGCTTTTACAGCAGTCGTTTCGATTTTACCATGTTCTATTAACGAAATACTAAGGTTTTTCAAAAGTGCAGCACGGTGAGCACTTGTACGACCTAGTTTACGATATCCATGACGATGTCTCATATCTCTATCCTCTTATTGAGCCTGAGTGGCTTCTATTTTCTTTTTTAATGCAGCAACTACATCATCAGCTAAATCAGCACCAACGCCGTAGCCAAACTCTTGAACTTTTTCAACGATTTCATCGTATGATTTTTTTCCAAGATTTTTTACATTTTTCAAATCATTTGTGCTCATCAATGTAATTTCACCAATAAGTTTAATGTTTGAACGGTCTAAACAGTTATAACTACGAGCACTTAAACCTAAGCTGTCTATACTCGTTGTAAGTTGTTTAAGATCTGCCGATTCTTCAACTCTCTCTATTGTTGCAGGTGCTTTGATGCTTATTTCAGAATTAAATACAGCAAGTTGTGCATACATAACTTCTAAAGAGTTTCTAAACGCATCTACTGGAGAGATTTGACCATCTGTTTTGATGTTCATCACAACTCTTTCAAAGTTAGGATTGTCTTCTACAAGTACATTTTCAATCTTATAAGTTGCACTTCTTACTGGTGTAAAGAAAGCATCCAATGCAATATAACCATCTTCTAACTCATCATATGTATCTTCACTCGCTACATAACCGATACCCTTAGCAATTTTAATGCTAAAGTTCAATGTTGAATCTTCATTTAATGTTGCAAGTGGTGCATCAGGAGTTACAACATCAACGGCATCATTGCTTAAGTCTGCACCTGTAATAGTACATGGACCAGCAAATGTATAGTCAATCTCTTCTTCTGTTGCATCATTATTTAACTTAAAACGAATCTCTTTGAGATTTAAAATAAAATCTGAAATATCTTCAAGCATACCACGAACGGAATCAAACTCATGCTTTGCACCTTCGATTTTTATAGCGATAGGAGCAAAACCAACTGAACTACTTAATAAAAAACGGCGAAGTGGATGAGCCAAAGAAATTGCATATCCAGTTTCAAATGGAAATGCCATAATGTTAGCTTCATTGTCACTAATCTGTTCTACCTCAAACTCCTGAGGAGCGAGAGGAGTTGTTTTAATCTTTTTCATATCTTAAACGCCTTTTTATTAACTATTATTTAGAGTAAAGCTCAACGATTAAACGTTCTTCAACCGGAATAACTACTTCATCACGTTCAGGTAAACGAGTAAAAATACCAAATACTTTCTCAGCATCAATATCTACCCATGGAGCAAGACCAGTTTGGTTTGTAAGTTCAATTGCACGAACGATTTGTGCATTTGTTTTACTTGCTTCTTTGATTTCTATTTTTTGACCTGGTTTTACACGGTAAGAAGGAATATCTACTTTTTTACCATCAACAAGAATATGACCATGTGTTACAAGTTGGCGAGAAAATCTACGAGTAGATGCAAA
>WFQD01000475.1 GCA_015487265.1 Sulfurimonas sp.
ATATGAAGGCGTATGGAAAAATACATTAAAAAATGGAGATGTATCTTTTTATATAAACTACAGAGACGAATACAATAAACCTAAAAAAGTTTTAGTAGGCAAAAAAACAATTGCAAGTGATTTTACTGCTCGAGATGCTTATGCAAAACTAATAGAAGTCAAATATCAATTACAACACAATCAAGAGCCTACAATCAAAGCAGGACGAGTTAAAAAAATCAAGCTTGATGATTTATGGGAAGAATTCTTTAAATATGCAAAAACAAATAAAAAATCTTGGGAAATGGATAAACAGAACTACAATAGACACATAAAACCAATCTTTGGCAATAGAGCAATAAAGGAACTTAACTCGCTTGACCTTGAAAATTTTAAACAAGATCTACTGGCTCATCCGTATGCAGCTCAAACTGTAAAACATCAACTCACACTTATAAGAACTATAATCAATTATGCTTTAAAACATGAAATCATAAAAAACTATACCAACCCGCTGTCTAATGGAAAAGTTAAAATGCCAGATATTGATAATCAAAGACTTGGCTATTTAACAAAAGAACAAGCTAAGCAATTATTGAATACTCTTAAGTCAACAGACACAAAAACATATCACCTTACGGTTTTGCTATTATATACTGGGGCAAGATTTAGCGAGATTACAGGGGCTAGTGCACAAAAGAATAAAAATAGCGATGAATCTGGTTTAAAATGGAGTGATGTTAACTTCAATACAAATACTATTTATTTTAAAAAAACAAAAAATGGAAATGCGAGACACATATTCATTAATGATTCCCTACTTAAAACGATAAAGTATTTAAAAGAGCAAAAGAAATCTAGCTTGGTTATAAGCACAAATACAGGCGGTGTCATATTAAGAATGCCTGATCACTTTATGACTGCATTGGAAAGCATAATACCAGGAAATAAAGATGAATCCTCTCAAAACAAAATCACAGCTCATAGCTTAAGACATACTCATGCAAGTTGGTTAGCTATGGGTGGACTTGATATCTTACAAATAAAAGAACAACTTGGACATAAAACTCTTGAAATGACATTGAGGTATAGTCATTTGGTGCCAAACAGGAGACATGAAGCTACTAAGGCATTAATCATATAAGTTTTATTTACAGATATTAAATTTAATGCCTAGCATGAATGCACCATACAGTCTTTAAAACAATTTTTACTTAGTCATATCTTTAAGAATGGATGCTATAACTTCTCCATCTTTGTAAATATCTGAAAAATCACTCGCTTGATAATTATTTAGTAGTCCTTTAATTTCTTCAATATTATCAATAGTTATTGAAATATTTTCATACTGCTTTTTATGTAATTTTTTAACTGGTGCAATTAAAAACCTAGGAATACCTATCTTGGAAAGAACAACTGATTCTTTATCATTGACACCATAATAAACATACGATGGTAAATTTTTAGCCTCTTCTGACTTATCATCCCCTGTAAGATGCTGATAAATAGAGACTCCCCATGGGACATAAGATGCTATATTTGAATTAATATATTTTTGACATTTACTAAATGAGTCATAAAAACTTTCATTTTCATACTGAACGTCCTTTGCTATATCTTTTAATGGCTTGCCATTAACCCAGCCGATAACAATTTTCGCAACTTGCTCAGGCTCAAATGAACCTCTACCTAAAATATCCATCTTTATTTCTGGTATTCGATTTATTATATTTATAATACGTGCTAAATTATCTATTGAACGTGATTCTAAAATTACACTTGTAGCATTTGTATATTGTTCTGCATTGCTCCCATGTATCATCTGCATTTCTTTTTTATAATCTAAAACCAATCCTGTCGCTGTACTCAAACTTATATCTGTAATACCTAAGATATCTGCTAATTTTAATCTACTTACATCTTGTTGCTTGAGACGTTCAATATATGTTCTAGCGAACCTAACGATCTTTTCTTGAGTTTCTAAAAACCCACTTTGAAATTCAGATTCTTTGTAAAATAAAGATGCATTAAGAATATTTCTAATTTTGGTTGCATCAATATTATCCAAATCATATTTATGAGAAATTCTCAGAATATGATTCAAATATTGTAGGAAGTTTTGAGCAGCTGGATTATCTTTAATAAATTGGTAATCTATTCTTATGCCCTCTCTACTAATTTCATCAAAAAAATGGTTTAATGAAGACACCACATTCTCTAGATCAGCTTTAATATACCTTTGTGTAATTTCAATAGTCTTTTTCTGCGAACTCTGCATTTTTACAATTACATGACCTTCACTATCCATATATGCACGACCAGCACGACCAGCTATATTCCAAAATTCTGCATTTCCAATTGTTTTAGAATTTTCACCGCCACCCAATGTTAATGTATCAAAAATCACAGTTGTAACAGGAAAATTCATTCCTTGAGCTAATGTTGTTGTCGCAAAAAGAACTTTTATCAAGCCTAAAGAAACAAGATTTTCAATTCCTTCTTTTATATTTGAAGGAAGTTTCGCATGATGGAAAGCAATACCATATTGAATCATATGTATAAGAGGATAATCAGGATCAATACCCATTTCCAACATTGCCACAATTTTCTTCACATCATCATGATGAGAGATATTCTCTAAAGAACCAGAAAAATATTCGTATGCTTTTTGAGCTAGTTTTTCAGCTGTATTACCACCTCGTGCTAATACTAGAACTGTTCCTCCTATTTGCATATATCTTTGAATCATAATTAAATTTTTAACTGTACTATTTAATTCTGGTTCATTAAGTTCGTCCTTAAATAAAGATGGATTTACTCCCAAATCTATATCAACATTTTCATTAATGATATTATTTCTTGCGGTTGGAAAATATCTTATGATACTTTTTGTTTTATTATTTAAAATTAAATTACAACCAATATATTGCTTACTTGGTGACCACTCTATACCAATTGGCAAAG
>WFQD01000476.1 GCA_015487265.1 Sulfurimonas sp.
GTAATGTATCAAAAGGATTATATATATCATCTTTTAAAAAGTTATACCCATTATAGAAATTTTTAAACTTTTCTAAATCTACATCTTTTAAATATGGTAAAAAAACTGTTTCTATATCGTTTTGAGTATATCCACATACATTTCCAAACTCTGGATTTACACTTATATCTTCTAGCATATTTAAACCACTAAAGATAGATGATTTTGAAAATTTACTTACACCTGTTAAGAATGTAAACTGTATATCAGAGTCATTCCCTTTAATAACAGAGTATAAGCCTTTTACAAACTCTCTATGCTCTTTTGCTTGTTCTATATCATCTACTACATCCAATATAGGTTTATCATACTCATCTATAAGAATAACTACTTTTTGATTATATTTTTTTGAAGTTTCTTGTATGAGTTCATTAAAGCAGGAGGATGGATTTTTTACATTTTTACACTCAATTCCTAGTCTTGACTGATTTTCACTAAATATATCAAATACTCTATCTTGTAAATCATCAATAGTTCTCAGTTTACCATCCCAACTTATTTTTATAACTGGGTAAGTTGTATCCCAATTCCATTTATCATAAATAGCCAAATCTTTAAAAAGCTCTTTATTACCTTCAAATATGTTTTGTAAAGTATCTAAAAAGAGTGATTTACCAAATCTTCTTGGGCGTGATAAAAAAGCATACTTATAGCTATCTATAAGATTATAAGCACTATCTGTTTTATCTATATAGAGATAATCATTTGTGATTATCTCTTCAAATGTTTGTATCCCTATGGGTAGTTTTTTAAGATTTGGCACGGCTTATCCTTAGTGTTTATTATGAAAGATGTTATATAAAAACAAAATATTTATCAGCTCAGATTTTTTACTTTTTAATTATAGCATATCACTCTCATCAAATCGTATCAAACCTCCTAAATTTCCCTATATCAGGGAGTTTTAGGGGTTTTCTTTTGTTTCATACTTCATCAAGAAAAGTCCAATTTACTCATATCATTTGGACTTTTGCGGGACTAGAATCACAAGGATCATTCTCATGAAAACACTTTTAAAACGTATTCCTACCAACACAGCAGGTGTCTTTTATAAAGAGATTATATCCAAAAATAATAAAGTTGTTGATAAAATATTCTTAATCAGACATTAAATCTAAAGTGCATAATATCGCCATCTTGGACGATGTACTCTTTGCCTTCAAGTCGCATTTTTCCTGCTTCTTTTGCTTTTGCTTCACCACCAAATGCTACAAAATCTTCATAAGCGATAACTTCTGCACGGATAAAACCTTTTTCAAAATCATTGTGAATTGCAGCAGCGGCTCGTGGTGCTGTTGAATTTTGGCGGATAGTCCATGAACGCACTTCTTTAACACCTGCTGTGAAGTAACTCATGAGTCCTAGTTTATGAAAACCTTTGTGAATGATTTGCTCAAGTCCTGACTCTTCAACACCCATGTCTGTTAAAAATTCTTGTGCCTCTTCATCATCAAGTCCAATGAGTTCTTCTTCTACTTTTGCACAAAGTTTAATAAGTTCACAGTTATTTTTCCTTGCATGCTCTTTGAGTGCTTTGACATACTCATTATCTTCTAAAAGCCCATCTTCATCTGTATTGGCACCATACATAATCTCTTTATCTGTTAAAAAGCGTACTTCATTGACAAGTTGTGCATACTCATCACTATCTGCTTTTTCATAGTTACGTGCTAAGTTTCCATCACCTAAAAACTCTAAAAGTTCTTCTGCTACTTCTAATGTGGCTTTGGCACTTTTATCTGCTTTTGCTTGTTTTTTCAGTCTATCAATTCTATTAGATAGTACTTCAATATCTGCTAAAATGAGTTCACCTTCAATTATTTCAACATCACGAAGAGGGTCAATACTCCCTTCGTTATGCACGATATTTTCATCATCAAAACATCTTACAATCTGCAAAATCACTTCTGTTTCACGAATGTTTGAAAGAAACTTATTTCCCAGTCCTTCCCCTTGAGAAGCTCCCTTCACAAGCCCTGCAATATCTACAAAATCAAGTGTTGAGTACTGAATGCGCTCAGGATTAACAATCTTTGCAAGTGCATGCAATCTTTTATCCGGAACAGGAACTACTGCTTTGTTGGGTTCTATGGTACAAAATGGATAGTTAGCCGCCTCTGCGTTTTGTGCCTTTGTGAGTGCATTAAATGTTGTTGATTTACCTACGTTTGGAAGTCCGACTAAGCCGATTGCTAATCCCATTTTGAACCTTTAGTGAAATTTTTTTGAAATTATAGCGAAATTTTAAAAGAGTTTTGGAATTAAGCGTGCAGTATTTTTTGCATACTCTTTATAGGCTTCCCCCTCACACTGCCATAAACGTTCTTCATAGAACATTTTTACCAACATATTTATCACTAAAATACCATATACAAAAAGTGTATAAGTATTGAGGTATAAAATGGTTACACCTAGCATACCGGTAAGTACAGAAGCATACATTGGGTGTCGTATATATGCATAAATGCCATCTGTGATAAGAGTACAATCTTCTTTAATATCTGGACGAATGTTAAAATTTCCCAATCTATTTTTTCGTAATGCCAAAATGCCAACAACAAGACCAATAACTATAAAAACCATCCCTAAGGCAAAATTTTTTGTAGGGGTTCCTAAAGGGAGTGCTAACAATAAAATAGCACCAAATTGTATAAAAACTAAAATTTTACTTTTCATTTTTGCTCCTAATTATCTAAAATTTCAACTGCTTCATTACCATCAAGAACACTGAGTAATTTAGAATCTACCCGTATTGCTGAATCAATCACAACATTATGGAGTTTAGAGACAATAGTAACTTGCAGTGGACGGTTTCCAGGATGTTGCCGTATCAAAGCATATAAACTCTCTAAAATTGCCCCTTGTGCATCCATTCTTACAGAGATACTAATAGGTTCAGGTGGTTTTTCCTGCACCTCTTTTTTCACTTTTTTTGTCTCTTTTTTTGCCTCTTTCAGTGTCATGATTTTTGTAATACCTATGCGAGGTCCAAAATCGGTATGGGTAATTTTTCCTTTAAATGCTATAGGCTCTTCTTGATTCATCTCTTTTAATTTTTCTAATTTATCGGAGAAAAGCATGATTTCGATATTGCCATGAAAGTCCATTAGGTTTACAATTCCGAATTGATTCCCTTTTTTACTCATTTTCACAGTAATCTCTTCCACTTTGCCTATAAATACAGCATACGAACCATCTTTTACATTTTCAAGTTCTGAAGAGAGGGTATAGTTTAACTCCCCTATTTCTTCCCTAAATTCATCCATTGGATGCCCTGAGACATAAAAACCTAAGGTATCTTTTTCAAACTCTAAAATCTCTTTGAGTGTATATTCTTCCGTATTTGTAAGATTAAGTTCTACCGTAGTTATACTTTCATCATCACCAAAGAGACTCCCTACTGCGTTTTTTTTCGCTTCACTTGCTTTTTTTGCAGTATCAACAATAAGCTCTATTTGATCAAGCAGTGCTTTTCGAGAATAACCAAACCTATCAAAACCACCTGATTTTATAATAGCCTCAATGACTCGTTTGTTTACCTTACTTGGCTCAATACGGTTCACAAAATCTTGCCAAGAAGTATAGTCTCCATTGGCTTCACGCTCTTCAAGCATAGCATGAATGGCTGCCTCACCAACCCCTTTAATCCCACCAAGCCCAAAAAGAACGATGTCCCTTCCCTCTTTTGTTATCGCTGAAAATTCTAACTGCGAATCACAAATATCAGGAGGACCAAGCTCAATGCCCATGCGTTTGACCTCATCAATGTAGCGGACAACTTTATCTGTGTTATCTTTATCACTCGTTAAAAGGGCTGCCATAAACTCGTTGGGGTAGTAAGTTTTTAGCCATGCCGTTTGAAAAGTAACCATCGCATATGCAGCAGAGTGCGATTTGTTGAAACCATACCCAGCAAATTTTTCAATCAAATCAAAAAGTGCAGAAGCGAGCTTATAATCGAGTCCTAACTTTTGTGCACCCTCAGAGAAGAGTCGGTTATACTTCTCCATCTCCTCGACTTTTTTCTTCCCCATCGCACGACGAACAATGTCCGCTCCACCAAGGCTCATTCCCCCGATGATTTGTACTATCTGCATTACCTGTTCTTGATAGACAATCATGCCATAAGTTGGTCCTAGTGTATCTTTAAGCAGGTCAAAACTTACTTCTTCAAAAGGGTAAAAGACTTTCTTTCGTCCGTGCTTGCGTTCTATAAAGTCATCAAGCATTCCAGACTCCATCGGTCCTGGTCTGTAGAGTGCCAAAACCGCAATAAGGTCTTCAAAGTTTGATGGCTTGAGGCGTTTGTTCAAGTCTTGCATACCACTTGATTCTATTTGAAACATTCCTACCGTCTCACCGGTTTGAATCACTTCATAGACATGTTTATCATCGACATCTATCGTGTCCCAATTCACATCTTTATCGTATCTGCGTTTAATGAGCTTCACTGCGTTTTGAATTACATCAAGAGTTTTTAAACCCAAAAAGTCAAACTTAATAAGGTCAATGTCTTCCATATAATTGAGCGAATACTGTGTAACAAAAGTATCTTCACCACTTGGTTTATAAATAGGTGTCTTTTTCCAAAGTTCTTCATTGGATATAACCACACCAGCGGCATGAATTCCCGAGTTGCGTTTGAGTCCTTCAAGCTTTTTAGCAAACTCCCATACACGTTTGGCATTTGCATCACTCTCTATGAGTTCTGCTATCTTAGGTTCTTTTTGAAAAGCCCCATCTTTAAACTCTCCCCCTTTTGTTTTTCCATTGAGGGTAATACCGAGTTCATCAGGGATTAGCTTTGCCATTTTATCAGCTTGAGAGAGTGGCATATCTAAAACGCGGGCAACATCACGGATCACTCCCTTTGCGAGAAGTGAACCAAAGGTAATGATTTGTGCCACTTGATTACGACCATATTTTTCAACAACATAGTCTATCACTTCACCACGACGTGCCTGCATAAAGTCCATATCTATATCGGGCATACTCACACGTTCAGGGTTCAAAAATCGTTCAAAAAGTAAGTCGTACTTCATAGGGTCAATGTCGGTAATGTCAAGTGAAAACGCAACCAAACTCCCCGCAGCCGAACCCCTACCTGGTCCTACAGCTATCCCCATGCGTTTTGCAGCAATGACGAAGTCCCAAACAATCATCATATACCCGGGGAATTTCATAGAGTTAATGATGTCCATCTCATATTCTAAACGCTCTCTATACTCTTGATGGCGTTCTTTTGGAACAATCTTCAGACGATTTTCCAAACCCTCTTTACATTTATACACAAAATACTCTGCATCATTTTTATCAGCAGCAAGCATATGCTTTTTTTTCTGTTCTTCTGTTGCATCTGCAGGAAGTGGAGGATCATCCTGATGGTCTATATCTAAACCATCTGCTTTAGCATACTCTTTTGTAAATTTAAAGTTCGGTGGTGTTGGTGTTTTGACAATCGGCACAAACTCTTCACACTTATCAACAATCTCCTGTGTATGCGCTATCGCTTCTGGAATATCGGCAAACAATTTTGCCATCTCTTCTGGGCTCTTTATATAAAACTCATGCACAGAGTGACGCATTCGATTGGGGTCATCATAGAGTTTATTCATCCCGATACACATAAAAGCTTCATGGTACTGTGCATCATTTGGATATGTGTAGTGTGTATCATTGGTAGCAAGTACTTTAATGCCTGTTTCACGAGAAATTTTCAAAATTTGTTCATCTATAAAGAGTTGATCACCTATGCCGTGGCGCATTAACTCTAAGTAAAAATCATCTCCAAAGATATCTTGATATTCTCGTGCAACTTCTAAAGCACCCTCATACCCTAAAGCACCATTTTTGACATTTCTCTCATTTTGAAGGTTTAAGTGCCAACTTACTTCCCCTTGTAAACAAGCAGAAGAGCAGATAATCCCTTCCGAATGTTCTCGTAATAACTTTTTACTAATACGAGGAAAATAGTAAAACCCTTCTATAAAAGCCTGTGAAGAGAGATACATAAGATTTTCATACCCTACTCTATTTTTCGCATACAAGCAGACATGAAAACGTTGTTTGGTTGTTTTATCGTTAAGGGTTTCACCATTATGAATGTAGCCTTCCATACCTATGATAGGCTTCAAGTCAGCCGCTTTCATCTGTTTATAAAAATCAATCGCTCCAAACATATTGCCATGATCGGTCATAGCAACACTACTCATGCCAAGTTCTTTGATACGGGGGATAAGGTTACTTAACTTGTTTGCTCCATCTAAAAGGGAGTATTCTGTGTGAAGATGCAGGTGGGTAAAGGGTTGGACACTCATTTTTAGATACCTAGTGAATAAAATATAAAGTAAATTATAATCATTTTGGCTTAATATTTAGTTCAAAATGATAAAATTTGCACATCCACATTCAAAAGGAAAATCGATGCCACATAAAATCATCGCCTTACTCGCTTGCAGTCACTTACTCTTTGGTGCAGATTTACTCAAAATGCCACAAAGTGTGATAGATACAAAACAACATTTGCAATGGCAAGACAATAGCATTATAGAAGAGTATGAAGAGAAATGGAATATGTCAAAACAACATTGCCATGGACTCCATTTAGAATCTTTCAATGATTGGCGACTCCCTACACAAAAAGAACTTATAACACTCTCACAAAATAAAGCAAAGAAAAAAAAGTTTTCACATCTCAAAAAACAAATTTTTTGGACGAGTGATGAAGATATAAACAATCCGCTTAATGCCTATGCAATTTATATAGGAAATGGACATCAATCATCCAATGATAAATGCGAAAAAAACAGTGTAATTTGTGTAAGAAATGTTTTTAAGAGAGAGTAAACACACCACATTGTAGTGGCATGTTATTTGAAATTATTGTTTGACTTTTTCGAGGTACTCACCCTCTACAGTATTTACCTTGATTACATCACCTTCTAAAACATGGTACGGTACTTGAACAACTGCACCTGTCTCTAAAGTAGCAGGTTTTTTACTCCCACTTGAAGTGTCACCTTTAAAGTTTGGTGGTGTTTCAGTAATAATAAGTTCCATTGTCTCAGGAGCCTGTACAGAAATAGCTTTTCCTTTATAAAAAACAATATCTACATTAATACCATCTTTAAACCATTTTGAAGCATCGTCACACTGTTCATAAGTAAGACCAAGTTGATCATATGTTTCATTGTCCATAAATTGGTACATTTCGCCATCATCATATAAATATTGCATTGTTTTATAATCAATCACAGGAACTTCAAACTTATCCCCTGCATGGACAGTTTTTTCAACTACTTTTCCATTTAAAAAGCTTTTCATTTTCATACGTACAAATGCAGCCCCTTTGCCAGGTTTCACATGTTGAAACTCTACTATTTTATAAGGAACATCACCAACTACTAAACGAACATTTTTTTTAATATCACTCATACCGACTGTTGCCATTAAACTACCTTTAACTAATATAGATGATATTGTACTAAAAAGGGGCTTAAATTTATAAAAAGAGAAGTAAGTTTCGTTCAAATTATAATACTTATTTTATGAGATAATATTTAAAATTTCAAAGTAAACAAAA
>WFQD01000477.1 GCA_015487265.1 Sulfurimonas sp.
GTATACCCCCATGATGATCCCTCTACTGCCTCGTAACTTCTTTTTAGTGTATATATGCCATAACTTCCAGAACCAAAAGGGATAACAATATTTTTATTAATTAATTTTAGATTATTCCCATCAAAACTATAAATATTATCATAAACATTACTTTGTAAATTCCATTTAATTGCCAATAGAATATTATTTACATTTTGAAAAGACTGAATACTTACTGGTGCATCAAATTTCTTAATAACTTTTTTGGATTCCAAAGTCTTCAATTCAAATGTGCTTCTTGTTTTAAGTATATAAAAATATTTGTGATTAGCATGAAGTACTTTAATAATATCTCCATTTTCATCTAATATTCTTTCACTGTTTGGCATGATGATTGCACCGTTTCGAACGATAGGAATTTTTTTCGCTTCAATTTTTTCTACTAATGTTTTCATCTTAAAAATTTCTACTGGTTTTTGTACATGGTGTTGTTTCTTTTGTACAAAGCCAGGAACACTTAAATCAATTGAATTACAGCCACTGAAATTAATTGATAAAATAACAAAAAACAATACATTTGTTCTTTTTAACATTTATTTATCCCCTTTATATTATGTTCTATAGAACATTTATTTAAAATTCTATCTATTATAAACTTATAGGAAACTTTACCTATAGGACATAATATAAAAAATAGTATCTCTAATGAAAAGGAATTAACTCTTTTTCATCAGGAAATTGGTAGTAATGTTAAAAAGATAAGAAATGAGAAGAAAATAACACAAATGCAACTTGCCCTTGCAATTGGTCATAATTCTGTAGGACATATAGCTAAAGCAGAACTCAATAAATATGGGAAACATTTTAATCTTGAGCAACTTTATAAAATTGCAAATGTATTAGATGTATCAATTCATGATTTGATACCAAAATAACATTTACAATCTCTCTTATAATGGGAGTGTTCAATAATCTTGTCAGCATCATTAAGTTTTGAATCTACTATCGATAATAATTTACATAAGATTTCTGCCGTTGAATCCGTTCTTTTCTTTTTATACCTAAACTCATTCTAAACAAAGTGCTTAGGATAAGAATATACGGACAATAATTACTCAGCATGCACGAATAAATGAATTAGAATTGCTCTAAGAAATTTGAATGAAACAAGCAGTTTATAAATCTTCTAAACTCAACCCTCTAAATTCTACTTGATAGTGTGGGAATTTATCAATAAGTTTTTTTGACTTTTCTTGAAGCTTTTGAATCGATATTTTCTGAGGATTAATTTTTACTTCTACAAGAAGCATAGTTTTTTCTATTTCATTGACGGCTACTATATCGATCTCATTTTTGTTCCCTTTTTCCCAGTAGTTTCCAATTTGAGAATATTGATGTGTGAGTTTGAGCTTTTCAACAAACCACTTCTCTAAGAACTTTCCACTGTATGTTGAAAAATCTCTCTTTGCTATATTTTTTACATAGTCATAATTTTCTATCTCTATCGTACTTTTATACTTATAGATAAAACGAAACCAAAAACTAAAGAAGTTATCCACTATCTCATATTTTAAAACACGACTCCCCTCTTTTGCAAAAATGGGTTTTACTCGTTTTAGCACACTGTACTCTTTTTCAAGACGTTCGAGATAGCCACCAATATCTTTTTGTAAAATACTCTCCATATCTGCTCTAGCTGTTTTCCCTAATGCTATTAAAGAGAGAATAGAAAAATATGTTGTATACTCTTTGCCAAACTCCTCGATAAGTATATTTTTTCCTTCTTCTAAAAAAAGTGAGTTCTCTTCATAAATGTAATCAAGTTGTCTCTCTAATGTAAATGCTTGAAACAATACAAACAGTTCTACATATTTTGCGACACCACCTGTAAGTGTAAATAAAGAGAGTAAATCTTCATGCGTGTATTGAGGATAATAATCTTGAAGTATCTCTTGGAGTGTCATAACACTAAAAGGTTTAAGATGAATTTTTAAGTCTGCCCTATTAAAAAGTGGTTCTTTTTTATCTTCAAAGATTTTTTTCATTAAAGAGTAAATTGATCCACTTAACACAAGGTTGAGTTTTGAGATATCTTTGTAACTATCCCAGATATTTTGTAAATCGGAATAAATTGTTTTATTGATTGAGAGGAACTCTTGAAATTCATCAATAACAAGAGTAAAATGCCGTTCTTTTGAGAGATGCATAAGGTATTCAAAAAGTTTGGCAAAAGAGGAGTACTCTCCTAATATTTTTACCCCTAACTCTTGTTCAATAATATATTGAAACTCTTCGCATAAAAGTACTTCACTCTTTTTAGAGACAAAGAGATATACTTTATGTTCATATGCTTTTTTAATTAAAGATGTTTTACCTATCCTTCTTCTCCCAACGATGATACTCATTTTAGAAGCAGTTTTAGAAAGTTCTTGAATCTGATGGAGTTTTTTTAGTTCTGTTTCTCTATTGTAAAATTTCATGTTATTTCCCTATTATATTACTGTAATAGATATTACTATAAATCTTATTAAGGCGAACTTACTCCCTATCACAATTTTTTGCATCCAATAAAATTGAATTCTTTGTAAAATCCTCTTTATGTAATCTCCAGCCTTCATCTTTTGATACTAAATAACTTGTACTAATTGTTGAGCACTGTAACTCATGACCTTTTTGAAAAAAAACAATATTCTTATCAATCATCTCTTTTGTAGTAATGCCATCTAATATAAGTACTGTAGCTATTGATGCAATTATTATAAAGCCAATAATAGGTGTTTTTGGTTTTCTATTTTCACTCTTGGCTTTGCCTGAAACATACATCATTGCAAAAAATATCACGATTATACTCAAACTACCAAATACTAAAAATCCTCTATTTATATACTCAAATATCATTTTTTACTTTTCCTTTATTACTAAAATATCTATTTCTAAACTTCTTCTCAATGTTTATTGAGTATTTAATCTCTTAAAATCATTTAAAAGATAAATATCTCTTTGAGACTCATATCTTATATATGCTTGTAATGCTTCCACATCATTTACACGTATCAACTTTTCATAAGAGGGCATGATATACTTTGTGGCGAGATTTTTATGTAGCATTAAAAGTATCTCATTATTTGGATTATATTGTACTTTACCACAAATACTCATTCTGTTCATAGAATTGATACGAAAAATATATCTATAAGATACACCTGAATACTCTTTTGTGTGAAGTCCGAAACTTTTACTTATTTTCTTTTTTTTTGTTCTTCTCTTTTTTACTTCTTGCTTTTGTGTATACTGCTGTACTTGTGAGATTGTTTCTTGCTTTTTTAATACACTTTTTATTTTCTGCAAGAAATTTTTCACTCTTCCCTGATAATAAATCCAATATGTTTTTACTCCATATCTATTCTCTAACTTATATTTTACAGGCTGACTCTGTTTAAAAAATCTTCTTTTATTTAAAGTAATTAATTTTTTCTTTGCAGGAATTGCAGGAATTGCAGAGAGTGTGAGATGAGGAGAATCAAGCTTTACAGACATTGTTACTCTTTTTTTACTCTGTTCACTTACTATCCAATGGAGTCTATTGTTTTTAAGATACTTGTTTGCCTCCCTTGCAAAATCTGCATCTGAAGAGATCAGTATCATATCTTTTTTATTTTTGTAAAGTTTCATCAAAGAAATAATTTTCTCATCTGAAATTGTTTTATGTGCATCAAGTATTGTAAAATACTCTGACTCTATTTGTTCTCTTTTTGTGTTAGAGAGTTTTTGGGTCGTAACAACATAACAAGTTTCAGGAGTATATTTTACAACCCTTTTTATATCACTCAATCTGTTGAATCCTATATTCTCTAAATCCCACAAAAGTATAGAATCCTCTTTTATTGGTTTATTGTTCCAAAGTGATTGCTCCTGTACTACCTGTACTATTGGTTCAAACTTCTTGTGGATATTATTTGAATGCACGAAGAAGTGAGAAAAAAAGTTTCTAAACTGTTGTTTCAACTGCATTAAAACAACCAACCAAACTTCTCATCAAGCCATTCTCTAAAACCTGCAAACTCTTTTCTAAGTCCAACAACAAGGAGGATGTTAATTAAAATGATAAAAAATAAAATCTGTCCATACTTCTCAAAGTAGAGTGCAAGGACTAATATCCCAAAAATATATATGGGGATAAGAATCTTTGGAAGTGTGTTATATATAAAATCTTCATGCTCCTCATACCAGTCACTCCAAACTACTATTTTATTGTAGCCTACTACTAGCACTAATGTAATAACTTGACTTATAATAAAGTCAAAACCCGTTATGTAGTCACCCTCAGGAAGTAATCCAGCATGTAAAAGCCCTTCATTCAAATCAAATATCATTTTATCAAACTCTGGTATCATTCTTATCTCCTCGTGTTTAAAATTTCATACTTCATACTTTCTTGTAATGGTTCTTGATTACATATAAAATCTTCATTGTCTACTATAAAAGTAATAGCTTCATGCATATCCCCATACTCTAAAATAACTTCTTCTTTACTTCTTACTGCTATCTCATACTCATAGCCATCACTGTCAATATATCTCTCTTGTTCTCGTCGTACATAAATAAATGCCTCTAATTGTTCTAAGGCTACACTAGAGTGTAGTGCTTGTGTAAAAAGATCTAAATCACTCTTTGTTAACTTTGTAAGAAGTGACTCTGGCAGTAGATAATCTTCTTTTGTCATTTTATGGAAAAAAACATCCAATGCAATATTAGGATGCATACTACTCATTACACCCTCTACTTCAAATACAATATAACTGTGTGTTGCTTTATTGTCATAAATATACTGCATAGGTCTCTCTTGTTTTTTAAACTGCATTTCTTCTTCTACACTATCATTAAGATATGCAAACATGATTATGCTCTTTGCTCTATAGATTGAGCATTAAGCTCAATATTCTCTAGTGTAATAGACTCTAACATTTGCAACTCCCTTTTATCATGAGTGCCATAGTTTTGGCACATAATAGTTTTTTGCGAACTCATTTAATAGGTATCCTTTCTTTTTTTATATTGTCACTCTTGAATACTACACTCATTAGCAGAGAGTAAAAGTGACTCTTTTAAAAATAAGTGTTTTTCAAGTTTCCATCCATCACTCTTACTCACTAGATAATGGTTGGCTCTTGTATACATCCCTCCACCACTTGAACAATGCAGTTTTTCTCCCTTTTTAAATGCAGCCATATTCTCTTGTGCAGTACTATATGCAGAAGATGCTGCAAAAAATACTAATAGCAACACAAAGAGTTCAAGACCCAATAAAAACTTATCTGGTTTTGCGAGTGTCAATAAAAGAAAAAAGAGTATAAATCCTAAAGCTCCATGATTTATGTATTCAAACATATTTATAGCCTTTTACATCTATCTGCACGAAGTGAAAGAGAATTCTTTTTAAAATAATATTTCTCTTTATTCCACTTCTCGGTTTTAGAAACAGTATGTGTATTGCCATCTTCCACCTCACATACAAGAGTATTTCCCCTTGTGAAGCTTTGTCCATTCTCTTCGGCTTTACCTTGTGCTATAAAGGCATTGATGAGGGGCAAAGTAAATACAATGATTAATAAAGTGATTGCACGATTTTTAGCACTTCTATCTTTTTTAGGATTTTTACCATTAGTAGTAGTTGTTGCATAAAGTATAAATATCATAACAAGTGCTAGTGGAATGATTTTTATAGTATCTAGTGAAATAAACTCTAACATTATTTACTCCTCTCTTTTGTGTCTTGTTCTTCTTGCATGAACGACTCCTCTTTTTTTATTTTAGTCTCTTGTTTTAAAAGTTTATAATGCATATTCTCACTCCTTACAATGATCAGCACGAATAAGTAAAGAATCTTTGATAAAGTAAATATCATTCTCAACACCCCAACCCTCTGCGTGAGATACTTTATAAAGTGTACTATCTACAGTACACTTAAGGGCATGACCATCTTGTATAAATTTTACATTCTCAAGTGCATCATTTTTATTTGTATTTGCTATCCTAAATGGTATTGATAGTATTACTGCATAAAGGAGATAACGACTTTTACTCGCTTTCGTTTTTCTTGTAGAAAAAATCTCCACAGAGAACACAAGTGTTAGAAATAAGATTGCTATGACTAAATGTGCATCTAGAAATGTCATCATTGTGCATCTCCCAAAGGTTCACACCACCTAAGTCCAAGAATAAGATTGCCATCACTTATATTGTCCTTATCTTGATAGCTCCATCCTTTACTCTGTGAAACGAGATAAGTAGTTGTGAGTGTTGAACACTTTATCTCCCTATTATTATCAAATAGTCTCTTGTTTGTCAGGACTTTCGTTTGTGTACTCTTCATATCATATATTGCATATGCTATAAATAAAGCGATTATTATGTAAAGTGGATAGACAGGTCTAAACTTGTTTTTTGACTCATATACTCTCATAAACTCATAAAGTGTTACGAGTATGAACATAAATACAAATATGCCAATCATAAGTATAAACCCTGGATTCATATATTCAAACATGTTGTTGACTCCTTTTATAATTGTAGTCTCTTTTTTATCGACACTTTAAAAATATAGCAAAGTGTCATATAATATTTATGCCTTTATATATTTGGCATATATTTCAAAGTGTACCAAAGATATGCAAAACATGCAAGTATTTTTTTAAAGAGAATATGAAGTTAGTGTATAATTTTGCTAACAAAGAAGTTAATTACAAGTAGGAACTGCCTTGAGTGAAATACAAACAATAGATGAGAAAGAAGAGTATAACACTTTTTACAAGAAAGTAAAAATGTGTTTTCCAAGGATAGAGATTACCACACTTGATACACTTGTAAAAAATATATCACTCTCTCCTAGTGTAAGAACAGGTGATGCAGAAAAACTTGATTCTCTTGCTCAATATTATGAAGTAGGTTTAAGAGATATTGATGCAGAGGGCCTTGTGAGTATACAACACTCTAAAAACAAACAACTCGGTGCTGCTAATACCTATCTTATTAAAAAGTATGCTTTAAAAGAGAATGATTTGCTTGTGCCTTACCGTGCAAGTCGTGACTATAAAGTTTCTCGTGTTGGAAAGGACTACCCTGCCCCACTTGTTACTAATGCAAGTGTTATACGTATAGAGATGTATGAAGATACTCCAAAAGATATAGCAATTCTAATTCAAACTTATCTTCTTGCTTGGTTTGTAAAACAATATATTATGCCAAAAGATGTATATAGACCACACAAACAGTATGCAAGACATCTGATTTCAACGAAGAAATTAGCACAATTACCAATTCCAAAGTTTACAAGCGATATGCTTAGTGATGGTAATTATGAAGCACTCTTTAAAAATAAGAAGCTTCTTGAGAGTAAGGGAAGAGAACTTGTAAAAAAGAGTACTCAGATATTCCATTGTATAGATAGAGAAAGTGAGGAACTTCTCAAGCTCTTTTTATATGATAAACAAAAAATTGCTCCTATTTTAGAAAAAGAAGAAATACTTGTACAAAAAATGCAACAACTCCTAGATGAACTTACTCAGCTACACGAAGATGTCGATTGCAGCAGGAGTAAACAGGGATTACACTGTTAAAAACGAAGTATTTTAACACCCTACTCTCCACTCAAAAATAGTAGCTATTAGATGACTTCGTTTTTATACTTATTGTTAAACTATAATAATCCATTGAGATCCTTATAAAGCTCAACTCCATAAGACCCTATCTCCATGCAAGTTGCAATAAGTATCAGCACCTCTTTATTCACGACTTTTTTTATGACTCTTTTCAAAACTCTGCCCTCCCCTAGTCATTTATATTATAGACCGGTTTGGTCTCTGCGAAAAATGCCGCAGCCATTAGCAATACAAAAAACACAACAGGTGTAGCAGCAGCATAAAGTATTTCCATCACTATGCTCATTACAAGACCATAAAGCAGTGAAGTGTTTTTAATATTGAGATAAACCACTCCCAGTAAAAACAAACCGCCAATTCCCATCAGCAGTTCTCCGTTTAAAAGATCACCATGCTCTTTGAGAGCATCGCTATACCATCCATTCCCAAAATAGATTGCAAGATATCCAAGTACAGAGACAATAAAATTTCCTGCATTGAATATCTCATATCCATATACTTTAACACTATGCGCATTAGATGCTTGAATAAACAGCGCGATAAGAATAAGCGCTATTATAATTCCGATGATTGATAAGACTACCATTGTGACTCCTTTTGATTTTAGCTATGTATATTAAAACTTATTTAATATTAATAAGTTTTAATATACATTTAGTATGATACTGCATAAGTCAAAAACAATCAAGAAAAAACATAAAATTTACAATAAAAATTGTAATATCAATTGAAATTAATGTATAATTGGTGTAATATATATTAAAAGAATGGAAAAATTCATGGAAAAAGAGAAATTAGTCAAACTTTTAGCGTTAGCACAGCTTAATAAAAAGGAATTCGCAAAAATAGCAAATGTTCCTTATGGAACTGTTAACGGTTGGGGAGTTCGCAGACAAGGAAGAGTATTAGCAATTCCCAACTGGGTAGAACCTTTTATCTATTACTATCTTAAAGCAAAAAAACTTGAGTATGTTACCGATGAAATTTGTCAGAAGTTGCAGGAAGTCAAAGATTAAATAAAATCAGGGCTCTACTGCAAAAAAAAGAATTATAATACGAAGTACTTTAACACCCTTCTTTATGTATCAGTGGACTAGCGAAGTACTTTAACACTGCTTGTTATTTCCATCTTTATTGCACACAAGACAGAGAAAAGTACATTAATATCTCCAAAAATCCCTATTTTATGGGTGTTTCAAATAATACGAAGTATTTTAGCACCCCATATTGTAATTCAATTAAAAGGTAATTATATGAGTAAATACGAAGTACTTTAAC
>WFQD01000478.1 GCA_015487265.1 Sulfurimonas sp.
CTTTGGTGGTTCGCATAGTGGAATAATAGGATAAAAAGGGGAGGGGAGGGTGATTTGTTGGCAGATTGTCATCTAAATGAAATTTTTAATGATAGATATATTTTTTCAAAATATAGATATTAAATGACTTCGCTTAATCAAAAATCTTCGGGTATGCCATTTATTTTATTCATATCATAAACAATTTCTTCATATACTATTTTCTCTCTTTTCGGAAATAGTTGTCGTTCGACTTGTATACTTTTCAGTAGTTTGCCTATACCATAATTGTCTTTAGTCAGTTTAATGATTCTTTTGTGTTCTTCATCTTCTTTAGGTTTACCGTCACTGTCCTTTATCTTATCGATCTCATATACAGTTCTGACTGCATCGACGAATGCACTCGCACCCCTGCTTTGTGTCGTATTTTTTGTGCTGTGATGTATAAATATTATTGTCTTATCTTCCTTATTTGCCCAATCTGTAAAAAGTTGCATGAATCGCCTTGCCTGCGAATTATTGTTTTCATCTGCCCCATAAAATGCTATCAATGGATCTAGTATGATCAGATCATACGGTTCCATTTTAGCTTTGAAGTGCTGTAAAAAAGGTGATACTGCAACACCTCTTTGCTCTTCATATAAGAACTGTAGAGTAGGGGAATCACTTATGGCAATCTTTTCTTCAATATCTTCATCGTTAGAATTTAATATCTTCAGCATTATTTTTTTAAATCTGCTTTTGCTAATCTCTTTTGGATCTTCACTTAGCCATAAAAACGCTTTATTAATCTTTTTTTCCATAACTGCTCTTATAGCGAGCTGCATAATAAACCAACTCTTTCCAGTTCCACCAGGTGCTGTTACAAGTGACACTGTTCGTTTTGGTATTGGCAACCAGTTTTCTACTATGAATTCAATCTCTTTTTCTTCAATATCAGATAGTTTTTCTATTTCTAAAAGTTCTAAAGTATGTTTAGAAGATATATTTTCACTGAAACTTTGTAATTTAGCTTGTAAAGCTATTCCTGATTCACCTTTATCGATAGACTCGGCTAATTCCTTTGAGATTTTTTGAATTTCTCTTTTTATCGTTAAATCTTTCAAAATCTCTATATAACCATCCAATATAGTCATTGGCGTACTGGATAAAATATTGATAAGAATATCTTCATAATCACTACCAAGACGATTTTTTATAATCTCTTCGTCTATCGGCTTATCGTTTCTGTAAAGGTCAATTATAGTTTTGTATATTTTTTGATGATAGGGAAGGTAAAAAACATCCTCATCTATTTTACCACTATATTTTTTCAGTAAGGAAGGATCAAATATTATACTTGAAAGCAGGGCAGATTCTATACTCAAATCATATGTTTTTTCTTGCATTTCACTCCAAGGTGTTTCACATGTGAAACAGATATTTTTTCAAGGTGTTTCACATGTGAAACGCTTTTATATTATTTTACAAATTTAGTTGCTATAATTATACAATTGTGAAAATTAAATCTATGTTATAAGCGGAGTTTTTCTTTGGAAACCAATATTATTACGTTAGCTCATCAAAAAGGTGGAACAGGTAAAAGTACACTTGCCTGGAACCTCGCAGTGGAATTACGAAGAAAGTATAAAAAATATGGATATAAAAAATTTATCTTTGTCGATTTAGATAATCAAGAATCAGTCACAATGACTAACAGACTACGTATGCAATATGGTCAAGAACCACTTGAAATCGTTCGTTTTACAGATGATGAACGATCTAAACTTGAAGATTTTATCAACTCTATTGAAGATGACACTTTAGTTATCATCGACTCTGGAGGTTATGATGCCGATCTCAATAGACTCGCTATCATAGCCAGTGATTTTGTTATAACTCCTGTATCCTCAGATTACATGGAAATCTTTGGTTTGCAAAAATTCAAAACGATACTCGAGGAGCTCTCCATCATCAAAGGCGAAACCGTTGTTGTCAATGTTCTTCTAAATAAAATAGATCCGAAATTGAAAGATTTTTCTGATATCGTGGATTTTATTAATGAAACAAAAAATTTTAAACTAATGGATACCGTAATCAGATTTCGCTCCGACTATAAACATTCCATAGGTTACGGATTTAGTGTCAAAGAGTTAGACAAAAATTCTAAAGCTACAGATGAATTGAAGCAGCTCATCAAAGAAATCGAAAAAAAGGCAGGATTGAAAAATGGCAAAAAAAAGAAATAGAATAACCCCTCAGATGAGTAAAACTATAGCGGAATCATCTCCACTCATTAAAAAAAGTGCTCTACTAAAAGAAGATGATACAAAAAACAGAGATATACTTGAAATCTCTTTGGAAAAAATGAAACAAAATCCGTTTCAACCAAGAATAGATATAAATGTTCAATCACTTAATGAATTGATTTCTTCTATAGAACAAAATGGTCTTTTGCAACCAATAATAGTTACAAAACCTGATAAGGATGGAAATCACACAATCATTGCAGGGCATAGAAGGTTTGAAGCATATAAAATTATGGGCAAAGAAAAAATTAAAGCTATCGTTCTTGACAATGTGGAAGAAAAAGAGTTGGCAATATATTCATTGACAGAAAACTTGATGAGAGAAAACCTTCACCCTTTAGAAAATGCCATAGCAATCAAACATATCCTTGATCAAAAAATAGTTGAAAGTCAAAACAAACTGGCAGAGTATGTCGGATTTTCAAAGGGTTATGTATCAAAACTATTGAACCTGCTCAAACTCCCTTCCACTATCGTTAAAAAAATTAAAGAAGATAATTATAAAGATATAAATGTGCTTGTCCTTCTTAACAAGATAGATGATGAAGAAACAATGAATACGGCGTATGAAGAAGTAAAAGATTTAAATAGAGCAGAAGCAGAAAAATATATAAAAACTAAATATTTAATGAGAGACAAAGATCTAAATAAAAATGAAAAAATTCAAATTAAATCTACAAAATCAAAAATTTCTATTGATATAAATACCAAAAAACTCTCAGACAAAAAACAAAAAGAGATCAATGAAAAAATAGAGTTATTTAAACAAGAGATGGAAAAACTGTTGTTAGAAGAGGAAAACTAATATGAAAAAAAAGAAACAACAGCTAACACTTGACTTTGATGTTATTCAAAAATTTGAGAAAACAATCTCTACTGTCAATGAACTGCGTACAGGAATTTTCGCTCCAATCGATAAAATATCTGCTAATTCAAAAACATACAAAGATTTTATCCAAAACAACAGAAAAAGAAGTATAGAAACAAGCTGGGGGAAAACAATCATCAAAGGAAATATATTAACCCAGACACACAGAGATCTTCTTGATTGTATCATTGCCGGTGCAAAAGAAATAAAAGAGCTTGAAGGTGGTGGAATAGCTATCTATTTTTCCACTACAGATGTTTTGAAATCATATAGTGGAAAACAAAACACAAATACAAAATGGTTAAAAGATAAGCTGGATGAAATTCAAAACAGCTCGATTGAGTTTAAGCAAGAAAATACAAATGACTATTACAGTTTCAGCATTATAGATTCACATGCTTACAGTACTAAACACAACTCTTTTGGATTGATTTTAACACCTGCATATAGAAAGTTTTTTGAAGAACAACTTACTATCAACTACAAAAAAGAGTTACCCAAATTGCTAAAAGTAAAAAGTGCTCTATTAAAAGCTATTATCCGATTTTTCTGGACACACTCTGTATCTAGTACAATGGATATAGTTACCCTTTTAAAAACTATAGGATTTCCAGTAGATTCAATCAGAATGAAGCAAAAAGCAGTAAAAGAGATTAAAGACAATACAGACTTACTTTTGGAATATGGTATTGTTTTCGAACCAAAATCTAAACTCATTTATAGAAAAAGTGGTTTTGAAAACTCAATCAGTTTTTTAGGATCAGCAAAACAGAATAAACTGACAGATAAAAAGGATGATAATTAATCCTTTTTATCTGTCAGTTTATTCTGTTTTGCTGATCCTAAAAAACTGATTGAGTTTTCAAAACTGCTTTTTCTATAAATGAGTTTAGATTTTGGTTCGAAAACAATACCATATTCCAAAAGTAAGTCTGTATTGTCTTTAATCTCTTTTACTGCTTTTTGCTTCATTCTGATTGAATCTACTGGAAA
>WFQD01000479.1 GCA_015487265.1 Sulfurimonas sp.
ATGACAAGTAAAGGGCTTGAGTTGCAGTTTGAAGAGCAGATGAGCAAGCCCGAGGTCAAAAAAGTGCAAGAACCGGAAATAAATGAAAAAGTGGAAGTGAAAAAGAGTGATGAGGACGAGCCAAAAGGCTTCGTCTTGGATGATTGGTAATGGATTAAGATTGAAAACTCTTTAAAATCCGAAAGTTAACCACATAAAGAGAAGGTTTGTGCCTGCTGTGCCACCTGCATTGTTATTTTGAGGAACATATGTGATTGTATATGATAAGTAATTTTTGTTTTCAAACTGATAACCAAGACTTAAACCCCCAACAGGTAAAAATATTGTATTTCTACCACTACTAATATCTGTCTGTGTACTATTATACCCACCAATAGTTGTCCAGTCTTCGGCACTTGCAGCAGCTCCTGCAATTTGCAGAGACCAAAACATACTATCTGAACCATAAAAATAATTTCTATATTTTACACCAAGACCTGCGAAGTAGAACGGATAATCAGCACAATCCTGAAAATATCCTAGAGTTGTGTATCCACTAAAGCCCATTGAGCCTTTTTCACGAAAATCGTAATCAATTCCTGCTCCAGGGTTAAAAACCCATTGTCCATTAGAAGAACTAACACTACGGGGTGCATTATAATATGACTCTTGTTTTTTTAAATGATAACTAAGACCATATAAATCAAGAGAAATCTCTCCTGCATTTGCTGTGGAACAAATTAAGAAACTGAAACCTGCGACTAATGTAACTATGCCTTTTTTTAACATTTTTCACCTTATGTAGTTTTAAATTTAAAGATGATAGTATATCTAAATTTTTTTATAGAGGAATATAAATGGCAGAAGAAACATCATTGGCGGAAAATATAGACAAAAAAACAGATGAGCTTGTATCATCTCTAAAAAGTATACATTCAGATGATATTGGATATATAAAACTTTTTGCGATTACTGGAAGTATATTACCTGTCTTATTCGCATTTGTAAATGGTACAATTGGTTTAGTAATACTTACTATTTCTTATATTCTTATTTTACTAGCCCTTAAAAAAGTTGATAATTTAAGTAAAAATACAAAATCATACAAATATATGATTATAAGTTTGATTGCATATATTTCACTTGGTGCAATATATATATTTTCTTTGTCTACGGTTATGTCTGGGTATTACAATACGCTTGAAAGATTATTGTCAAATTATCTTTTATCGTTTAGTTTTGCTCTTGTAATGGCTCTCATAAGTAGTTACTTTTATTATAAAAGTTATCTTGAAGTAGCAAAAGCAACAGGGCTTAAAATTTTTAAAATTGCTGCAATCTTAATAATTATTGGTATTTTTACAAATTTAATTAGTGAAACATTATCATCTCTATTAAGCGCTGTAGCTATTGTTTTCATTATTATTGGATGGTATGGAGTAAAAAAGATTCATTCGATGGAAGAAGAAAATATTGATGATTTAAGTAATCACGAAGACAGAGAAACAGAATAAAAAGTAAAAAGCAATTAATATGATGAAGAAATTCTAATAAAAAGTTGTAAGTATTAATCGTAAATTTTGTTAAAACTATCTCTTTGATGTGGTAGTTATTAAATATTGAATAGGAGAAAAAATGAAAAAGATGGTAATATTTTTGATGATATCATTAGGTTTGGTGACATCAGTATTTGCAGGAACAGTGGAATTGAGTGATTCGGTAGTGGAGAATTTCGGAGCTAGAATAGTCAAAAAGAATCTTGATACATATGATGATAATTCACTTGGATTGTGGTATTTAAAGAAAAAATATTATGATAAATGGGAAAGAGTACGGGATGATGAATTTGAACTTGATGATGCTAAAGTGTGGGCATTTCAACAACTTAAAAAGAAATTGAACAGATTAGCTCCTTTTAAAAAAGGAACAGAATATAGTCTATATTTAAGCGTAAAAACTGGTAAATATGATTTTAAAACGAAATCTTTTCCAGTCCGAGATGCATTGTCAGCAAATTCATATATGAGATATAGCGGAAAAGGCTTTTTTGTCGATCGATGGGATAGTTCTGCACTATTGTTTGAAAATGCTTCTGACTCTGTAAACTTTATCCCTATGAAAAAAGCTGCTGCTAAAGAATTTATAAAATCTCATAAAGATGATTATGGCAATATTGACAGAGATATATTGGCACATTATGTTTTTATAATCACAAGTTTTTCAGAAGATGAAGAGTTCAAATCAGATGGGACGCCTATGACCATTAAATTTATGGGAAAACTAAAATCGGTAGAGTTTATGGATAAAAATGGGAAACATGTTTTAAAGAGTGCTAAATTTTAAGATATTAAGAGAGAGTGTATATTCCTCTTGTATAAAATATTATTTAATGGAGTGAAGATGAAAAAAAGAAAGTTATTTCTAGCTGTGATAGCATTAAGTGTGATATTATTAACTGGTTGTGGATCAAGTGTACCAGAAGATGTTGCTGAAACATTTGTAAAAGCATTGTCAAGTGCAAATATTGATGATGCAAAAGAAGTTTCAACTAAAAAAGTTCAAGATAGAATAGATGACTTGGTGAATGCTTGTAATCGAAATTACTACAGGGAACTTACTGATGAATCTGTAAAGGCATTTAGAAGTATAAATAATGTAAAGAACCCTAAAGAAATTGGTTGGGATTTAGAAAGTAAAAAATCTGATGTGCAAAAAGATATGAATGATATAAAGGAATTGTTAACTAAAAAATATGGTAATTTAGAACAACTTTCATATAAAAAAAGACAAAAGGTTCAAAAAGAAGCGATTGCTAAAATAGCGAAACAATATCTTGAGCCAATGATTCGTAAAGCTTTAGATAAAATTAAAATTGATATTAAGCACAAAGATGAAGTATCAAATATATTGTCACAATTATTTATAAGTAATCCTAAAATAGGC
>WFQD01000480.1 GCA_015487265.1 Sulfurimonas sp.
TAATCATTGCTATCTTTTATTACATCTATATCTTCAGCAACACCTATAGCAGATAAGGTATCTACAATATTGGCAATTGGTGGTCGTTGCATATCGTACGGACAAAAATCCCACTCAAACCTGTCTAATCCAGTAGAATTATTCGAAATGGAAAAGGTTTCTTCCTGACAAATTTCATCTTGAATAGTGACAGATAATCCACCACACTGACTAAATGAAAAATTGGGTATTAAATATAAAAACAGAACAAATAAAAAAATGGATATTAAACGGTTCATAATTTTTTATAATAGAACTGCAGATTTGGTAACCTTGTTCAGATTATCTCTTTAACTGAAAAAATATAGTTGCGGATTTTATTCTCGTAGCAGGGACTATGAATAATAGAATTATTTTCCTCATCTAAAGCATACAAATTATAACCGGGTATACTTGAAATAAATTTTAAAATCTCATTAAAATTAGACTCACTGCTTATCTCAATTAACATAGTAGGTTTTGAAAGACTGATTATTGTTTTAGCACCTTGAATCACTTCGCTCTCATGACCTTCCACATCAATTTTAATCAGGTCTATCTTATTGATATTATTTTTCTTACAATAGTAGTCTAGTGATACTGTCTCCACATTCATAGGTATAAGCTTCTTGTGGTGTTGGTGGGCCTTAATAAAGTCTGGATTAAAAGAAGCTATAGTATTGTCGAAACTATCCATGTCGTAAAAGGTGGCAGTACCAACCGTATCAGATACCGCCAACTTTTCAATTCGAATGTTAAAATTGTTTATTCTTTTGTTTTTTTCTATCAAGTCATAGTTTCTTTGAAGTGGCTCAAAGGCAAAAATCTCGGCATCAGGCTGCATTTTGGAAGCAATAAGAGAATAGAGTCCAAAGTTGCTACCTAAATCAAAAATTACATGGGATTTTTTAGATAACTTGGACCAAATATGAGTTGCAAGAGGCTCATAACCAATAAGTCCGTGCCAGAATAATAAGGTTGGGATTGTTAAATTATGATTATAAATTTTGATTTTATCTTTGTTAGGCAATGACAGATTGAAACATCCTTTAAACTTTAGATAACCAGCAGTTTGCAGGTTTGGTTTGAAAAAAGGTTTTATTATTCTAAATAATACTAGTTTGAAAGGGATTAAATAATATAATGTTTTGATTACGTTTTTCATTATTAATAATTGTATGTAGATGAATTAAAATATGAGAAATAAAATAAGTGATGCTTCAGAGGTTAATATTGATTATCCTGCAAACCTGGTTGAAGATGATAAAATATTTTTCGACAACAAATATTGTTCATCTCCATTTTGGCTTATATCAGCCAAAAAAGTGAATATTTTGTTGGCAGGTATTGTAGGAGAAAAATGTCATATTCACCATTATAGCATCCCCCAATACAGAGGGAAGAAGAAAATATTTAGAAAACAATATTTCTTTAATGTATTGTTTAAGAGGCGACAGAAAATTGATGATGAGGTAACTATAATTCACAATCCATGGTGTCCGGGATACTTTCATTGGATTACCGAGGCTTTAGTACGATTACTGCTGTTTGAAAAAGATGCGAATGATAGAAGAATAGCTCTTCTCTTGCCTGAGAAATTTAAGAAATATCCATATGTGGTTGAAAGCATAAGATGTATTACAAATAGAGAAATTCTTTACCTAAAAGACAAGCATATAGCTACTGCTCCATTGCTGAAGTACATATCTACCCCAGCATTAACAGGATTTTATAACCCTGAATTGATTATTGCCTTAAAAAGAAAAATAATTGATAATTTAAGGTTAAAAAAAGTAAGTCCTTTTAGAAAAATTTATGTAAGCCGCAAACTTGCCAATAATAGATTCGTTATTAATGAGAAGGAATTAGTTACTTTACTTGCAAATCAAGGTTTTGAAACGGTTTATTGGGAGCAGCTTGCATTTTCAGATCAGGTCGCTTTAATGAATGAAACCAAATGCTTCGTATCTATCCATGGTGCTGGCTTAACTAATCTAATGTTCATGCCCGCAGGTGGCTGTGTGCTTGAGTTGCAATTGAAACCTAAAGATAAACAAGGGTTTAGTCCTTCATACTACAGATTATCCGCAATTTGTAAATTATATTATCTTTATCAGTTTTGTAATTCGCCTGACCAAGACAGCAATATATATACAGCCAATATTTATGTTGATATGAAAAGAGTAAAACACAATCTATCCATAATGGCTTCTCTATGTTAGTATTTGTTGAAAATAATTTTCTTATAGGCTGAGAGAGTAGTCGTGATAGAACGATATCTTTTTGACAATGATCTAATTTCCTCTGTTTTCGAATCGCTTTTCATTAAGTTTAAATTTCTTATATTAGGATTAAGCCGTTTTTTTGAAATAATTAGCCCCAAATTAGTTTGTGTTATTATTTGACTATCATCACCAATATTTTCAGGAATTATTGTGGGTAAGCCACAAGCCCAGTACTCACCATTTTTGATAGGCGAGTAGGCATGAGAGTATTTGTGTGGTTTGTGCAGGCAAAAGGCAAAATCGGCCGCATTCAAATAAGCAGGCACTTCA
>WFQD01000481.1 GCA_015487265.1 Sulfurimonas sp.
GAGACAGACTAAATATACTAAAATCCTCTAATATAGCACTGTTAATTCTTTTAACACTGATTAAGTTCAGAGGATATTTTAGTGTTTGAAAAGTTTGGTTTTTAAACCTAAATCCTACAAGGGGATATATTCTATCCCCTTGGGGGATAGGTGTATCTCCTTTAAAATTGAAGGAGATCATAATGATATCTGCATTAAAAGAGATCGCAACTGCGGTCTCAAATAATATAAGAAAAAAGTTAAATATAAGAGCCATAGTCAAAAACTCTCAGCACTTTCAAGAGCGATTACTCCAAAGATTTGAGGATGAAGATTATCCAAAAATAGAAAGGGCATTAATAAAAGCTTTTGAAAAAGCCTCCCCAGACGGCAAAACTTTCAAATACACTCATCCTGCTTACAATGTTACAGTCGTTGTTAAAAAGCTTGGTGTTAACTGTATTGAGTTAGTTACTTGTTGGAAAAATCCAGAGGAGGCTGAATATGCTTGAGATACTTAGAGCTTGGCTCTTCTTATATATAGTAATTTCAACATTATTTGCGTTTTCCGTGATGATGTTGAATGGGAAAAGTTGGCAGCGTATGAGTGTCGGAAAGAAAATAATATTTTTTCTAATGGCACCATATCTATTTTTTAAAAACATAAATAATAAATAAGAAAAAGGAGAAAAGATGACAGCAATAAATTTTGAGGAATTTGTAAATAGATTTGAACCAGAGGTTAATGGTTTTGATGAGAATGCATCTTTTGACGGATATATGTTTGAAACATACGGCGATGAGCTTGAGTATGTTACAGAACAGCAAAAAAGATACCAAGATGTCTGGACTCTTATAGAGGAAGATGGCGAGAGATGTATAGTTTATGGAATGAGAAAAGTCAACAGGCTTGGCTATTTCGTAACTCATCACTTGCCACTAAACCCAAACATTATTATTGTTGAATTAGAGGATGTCAAATCTGAAGAAGAAACAATAGAGAAAAGGTATGAGAAAGCAAAAGATGAGTTTCAAAAAGCTTTAAAAGCTTATAAGAGGGTCAAAAGAATAAAATTTCTTGGGGAGGTCTTGTCTCGCATAGAAGACAAAGAGCTTCTTGATACAATTGCGGCTTTTAACCCAGTTGAGGCATACCCTCAAAATGATGTACTCATCTATGATGGATACAGAGTTTGGGCAGATTCAATAATCTTCAAAAACTGGAATGGCGAGGAGAAGGCTATCGTGATAGACACAGATGGCGATTTTGATATCGACAATATCAGTGTCTACCACAAAAGCGATAACTCTATCTTCTTTGAAAATGAAGACGGGGATGAGTTGACAGACTTTCATCCTGAGTTATCAGGCATTCCACATGTTTCAGAAATATTGGAAAAAGTGGAGGTGGTAAAATGAGTTCACCAAAATTTAAAGTCGGCGACAAAGTCGACTATGTCAATGATTTTGGAGTTTTATTTCCCAACCATACTGTTATAAGCATTGACGACGATGCGGAAAATGGTGAAATAAGATATTTCATTGATACTGGTTGTCGTTGGTGCAGCAAAAAGGAAAAAAACCTCCACAAGCCTGGAACATACAAGCCAAAAAACTTTGACTTGCTATTAAGAAATGGCAAAACTGCGAAGTTTTTATGTCATGACTCTTGGGGAAACAAAGTTTATATTGTCCCAGATGATGAAAAAGAGCTTGAAGCTGTCTTGGTTGATGGAAGTTTATATACACGAAACTCATATGAAGAGCCATGCTGTAAATTTGATAATGATTTACAACCGGATATTACTTCAAATTTAAGGAGTGCATAATGAAACTTGGCGAATATATCAAAAAGCTTCAAAAGATTGAAGCTGAATATGGCAGCGATATGGAGCTTGTTTATTCAAAGGATGTAGAAGGTAACTATTTTGAACCTGTAGTAATTGGTCCAGAAGCAGTTTACTATAGCAAGGATATGAACGACATTCATGAAGCAGATGAAGAATATCCTGCTAATGTTGTTTGTATCAATTAGGAGGCAGAAATGCTCTTTAAAGGCGATAAAGTTGACTGTGTCAAGGATGGTAAATTATACCAAAATTGCACAGTGAGGAATAAAGTTAGCAATAACGGTATAGAAATATTTATTGTGTATTGTGAAAAAATACACAACATAATCAGGGTTAAAGCAGCAAATGTTTATAAGTCTGATACCTATAAGCTATGCCCTTATTGCGGAAAAATAAAACGCACAAATACAGATGTATGCTATTTGTGTGGAAAGGAAGAAAAGGAGAGAAAATGGAAGGAGAAGTAACCTGTTGCATTTGTGGAAAACCTCTAACAAAAGAGGAAAGCATTGCAAGAGGCATGGGAGATGTATGTGCTGAAAGATATGGTCTTTTCAAGCCAAACAACAAAAAAGAGAAGACTATAGAGTCGCAGAGTAATTATGTATACCACATTATCAAAATAGATGGCAAAAATATTGCCATTATAATTGACAAAGATGCAAAAGGTTACATGAGTGTAACCAACAATATTGGCAATATATGTCAAGAACTCGGAGTTGAAGGCGCTATTTATAGAGACAGTGAAGGTGTTTGGGACTTTTGGAGCAAGAAAACAGGTTTTAAATCTCTTGCTTTACATGGTCAGCCAAACAGAAATATGGATAGCGCAATTGAAGTCGCAAAAATCCGCTTTTTTAATATAGGTGGATTGTTTAGTTAGTATAATTTTAACCCTACAAGGGGATATATTCTATCCCCTTTGGGGATAGGCGTATCTCCTTTTAAATTGAAGGAGAAGAGATGAATTATTTAGAAAAGATAAAAGATGAATTATTTGAAAAATATATAGTAGAGAAAAAAAATCTCAAATCCGCAGCTTTTGTGGTGTATAGGTTTGAAA
>WFQD01000482.1 GCA_015487265.1 Sulfurimonas sp.
ATTGCATTGCTAGTCTATGCTTTAATGCAGCAGAAGCAGCAACACAGAGAAAAATATTTGCAGATTTGTTTGCCACTGTTGAAATTATGGTAGAATTGGAAAGTTAGAATTAGAGTTCTGGTTGATTTTTTGGTTTTTCAGGACTGACTAAATAGGAAAGAAAATGGCAGAAGATGAAAACATAGTCAAACCAAAGCTTATTAAAGACTTAGGAATGCTATTTCCTTGCTCAACAAGTAAGCGAAGAACTCGTTTTGGATTATATGAATGTCCTATTTGCAACAAACAATACAAAACACAAACCCAGCTTGTAAAAAGAGGAGATTCAACTAAATGTAAAAGTTGTAGAAGCTCGACAATAAATAAAAGACATGGTAAAACCAAGACAAGAATTCATAGAATATGGACAAATATGAAGCAAAGATGTTTAAACAAAAATGGAAGAGACTATACTAAATATGGTGGAAGAGGAATAGAAATTTGCGATGAATGGATAAGCTTTGAGAGGTTTATGGAATGGTCATATAGCAATGGATATTCAGATAATCTAACCATTGATAGAATCAACAATGACGGAAATTATGAACCTAGCAATTGTAGATGGACAACAAAAACTGTTCAATCAAGAAATACAAAAAAAATACATAAACATAACAAAAGTGGATATAGAGGTGTTATCTATCTTAAGAAAAATGATAGCTGGAGTGCATCAATTAGAGTAAATGGCAAATCAATTCATATTCTACAATCTAAAAATAAATTAGAGTGTGCAAAAGCATATGATGAATATGTAGTAGAGCATAATTTAGAACATACAAAAAATTTTCAACACAAGGAAGTAGCATGAAAACAAAGAGCAATATAGTAAAAGATGTATGTCTAGAGCTTGGCATTACTCAGAAGGAGTTGGCGGAGAGGTTGGATGTTCCTCAACCGACAATGGCGAGGTGGGCTACAAGTGAAGTTCCAGATCAAAGCAAAAAACTTTTAGAACTATTTGTTGAGAACACAAAGCTAAAAAAAGATTTAAGAGATACTGCTAAAGCCCTTACTGTACTTGATAAAATTAAAGGGTATAAATAATATTCACACCCTTAATCTATCACTTTGATATACAAACTATTAATAAATTATTCAATATGATATAAATACTATTGACAAATAAATATATTTGATATATAATTTCCTCATCAGTCTATCAGTTTGATAGATTTGTTCTTTAAAAGAGGATTGTTAAGAGTTTAGTTTTGTGGTATAATCAAACTATGAAAAGAGAGACAACCAAAGAGCTTGGCAAGTTTATCTTAGATATTACTAAGATTATTATCGCCATAGCTGTTATTACCCCTTTTGTAAAAGGTGGAAATATCGAGATAGTTCCTATCATCTCAGCTGTTGCAATGGCTGGAGTAGGTCTATACATTACAAATAAAGGAGTCAAAGATGAGTAGTTTAACGCAAGTATCACTCATATTACTGGCAGTAAGTGTAGTCGCTGCATTTTATGTTCACTTTAGCAGTAAAAAAGAAAACAAGGCACACCGCAACCACTAAACCCTCAATCAATCCTCTAAAAGATAAATTTTGGAGGAACCCCATGCAAAACATTATACAGATACAACCAAACACCATAGGTGCTGAGGAAGTAAACTCAGTAAACGCAAGAGATATACATACTTATCTTGAAGTGAAGACAAGATTTAATGACTGGATTCAAAGAGCCATTAAGAAATATGACTTTGTGGAAGGCGAAGATTACCTCGTACTCAAAAATGAGTATGAGCTAAAAGGGCAAAAAAGAGTATCAAAAGAATACATAGTAACCCTAGACATGGCAAAAGAACTCTCTATGCTTGAAAACAACAAAAAAGGCAAAGAGACTCGAAAGTATTTTATTCAGATGGAGAAAGAGGCTGTTGCACAGCTCCAAACACCAAACGACACAAACGCAGTCATGATAGAGATGATGAAAATGCAACAACAGTTCATGGAAGTACAACTCAAACAGACCGATGCCATCTTAGAACTTGCACAAAGTATGAAGCAAACACCACAACTCGCACCACAAACGCAACAAGTGCAGTACCTCGACAGCCGAGATAGAAAAAAACTACGAGACGCCATACAAGAAAAAGCCAAAGAGGTAGCAAGAGACCTGGGAGTTTCAGTCTCGACCATCAGTCCATCCATCTGGATAGAACTCAAACGCTTCTTTGATGTAGATGATTACCAAGACATCCTCAAGAGTCAAGTAAAAGATGTTATGCACTTCGTGATGTTTTGGGAA
>WFQD01000483.1 GCA_015487265.1 Sulfurimonas sp.
AGATGTGTATAAGAGACAGGTTACACATATGTCACATTATTTTTCTTAATAGCTTAACTTTAAGAGGAGTTTAATCTTAGTTCTACTATAGTTGTGACATATTTGTGACTTTAGTTATTTTATTATAAAAAAATATTGTAACTTAAATCTTCAAAGTCATAATGTTAAGGAGTCAAAATGTTCAATGTAAAAACTAAATTGATGGCTGTGGGAGCACTTTCAACGCTTCTTACAAGTAGTTTGTTTGGGGGAGTTCCAATGAATTTACCCTATCCAAGTGGAGAGTTAAAAGATGCAAACAAGATTATGCAAAATGTGTATTATGTCAATCACTTTTATGCATTTAAAAACTACTCTATAGAAAAAAAGCGACGTACTATTACTGTACTTGTTAAAAAATCTGAAGGGAAAAAACCACTTACAGACACAGTTGAGCGTTACTTAAACAATGATTATGCAGATAATCCAACCGTCAAAGCAAAAGACCTTGCAATCTTTCGTTCTGGGAAAATGAAGGGTACAGGAATGCTCATTACCGACTATAAAGATGATGCACGTTCTCAAGAGTACCTTGTTTGGTTACCGGCACTGCGTAAAATTCGCCGTTTTGCACAGCCAGCACATGATGATGCTTGGGGTGGAACAGACTTTACCTTTGGTGATGTAACACTACGTAAACCTATGCATGAAAAACATGAACTTTTAGGCACTGAAACTTTTGGTAAACGCGTACATGTCCTTGTAATCCCTAAAAACTTACAAACACGTATCACAAAAAAATTACCTACTGGCACAGATGATTACAAAAATAGAAAAGTCTATAAGGTAAAAAGTACAACAAAATTTTCTGGTTGGTGGTATGACTACCGTATTACTTATGTAGATGTCAAAAACTTTTCTGACTACAGAACTGAGTACTATAAAGGGGACAAGCTCGTCAAAGTACTTGAGAAAAACTGGAAACCTATAGAAGGGCAAAAAGATCCTCGTGCATTGCGTTGGTTTACTTGGTATGCAAAAACAATGGAAACAGGACATGAGACTATGGCTTACATTCCGAAAAAAGTTACAAAATTTAATACACACCTCAAAAGTAAGTTATGGTCTAAAAAGACACTTACAAAAATTAAAAAGTAAGGATTTAGAAAATGAAAATGAGAAAAATAGCACTTTCACTCGCTTCTGTAGCACTTTTAGCACTTCCATCATTCGCAGTTGCGGATGATATGGATGCAGATGAAGAGTATGAATTTCCAATTGATGTCTCCGGTGAGCTCATAGGCAACTATGGTGCCTATATGAAAGCAGGTGAAACGCACAACCCTGAGCAAAATGCCAATGGAACCAACAAAAGACACAATATCGGCTCAAAAAGTTTAGCAGAAGTCAAAGCGAAACTTTACTTGAACCAAGATGTTACTGATAATGTCAGTTGGCATGGTGAGCTTGATTTTAACAGAGATTGGGCAGCGATAAGAGGCTATAACAAAACACGCATCAACTCTCAGTATGATTGGTTACGTGAGCTTTATATGGATGTTGCTGTGAATGATGACTTAAGTTTACGAATCGGTAAGCAACAAGTAGTATGGGGAAAAGCAGATGGTGTAAAATTTCTTGACATCATTAACCCAACTGATTTTCGTCACTGGGGTCAAGACTCTATGGAAGACAGCCGTATAGCATTATGGATGTTAAATGCAGAGTATGCCATAGACGATGACAGCTCATTTCAAATGGTCTATGTCCCACAAGTCAATGTCACAAATCAAATCCCAGGACTCTTGAATGTAGCAACAGGTGATCAAGGACAACAGTTTGTTTCACTTGGAACAGATACTTTATTTGGTCAAAAGAATGGGTTTTATAATATTGGACGAGATATGGGTAAAGTTGCTGGTGCCTTTGCTGCTGGAGCAGCTGGAGGTGCCTTTACCCCAGCAACAAGACTAGATCAAATAATAGGACTAAGAGTAAGAGACTTTACTTCACTACCTGCGGGTTCTGTACCACCTGCACTAGACCCAAGTGGAACACTCACTGGTGCTCAAGTATTAGGAGGCGTTGTTCAACAAACAGGATCTACAACTAATTTATATGATCCTGCATATGGTGGAACAGCAGGAACAAACTATGACAATCCTATCCATATGTTTGATTATATGGGAGATACTACCTTTGCTACTTTTTATGCATTCAGTGGTATGCAAACAAAGTATGTTAAAAAACATCCTAATAACGACTTTAAAAATGGGAATATTGGTTTTAAATATGCGGGGACAAATGATGATATAGGGCTCAACTATACATTTAATTATTATTACCATTATGATAACAATCCTAGTTTTGATGTAAGTTGGGAAGATAAAAATGGTGTTGCTCTAAATACAATAACAACAAATAATGATGTTACTGCAGCTGGAAATCCTGTTGCTACAAATGTAACAGAAGGTTCAGCTTTAACAGCTGGTGCTGCATTAAGAACAAAAACAGTAAGTTTAAAATATGCTAATGGTACTATCTTTGACTCTGCAAATGGAGCGAACCCTGCAACAATGGTCTTCACAGAAAAACAAAACCGTGTAAACTCTTTTGGTACTTCCTTTGACTATGCGATAGACAATGACTTCGCACCTATTATCGTTCGTAGTGAAATTGTGTATGACAAAGGTACACTCCAGCCTGTTGTTGATTTAGGAAAACTCGCTTATGGTGACTTAGCAGGAGCTTTTACAAACAAAAAAGCAGACTTCTTAAACTATGTTGTTGGTTTAGACATGACAGTGATGACAAACTTATTTATGAGTTTTCAATTTATGGATAAATGGAACTTAGATTATGTAGATCAAAAAGTACAATACGATGGAAACTCTCGTGCTTATAGTAAACACACTGCAAACCCAGCAACTATGAGTCTTGCAAATGGTTTCAAAAAAGCTGAAAGACATCAAATTATGTACACATTCTTCTTATCTCGTCCTTTCTTAGAGGGTGATGCATTGCGTGTGAACAACATTATCTTACTTGAAAATCAAAATGGTGGTTATTGGGACAGACTTGACTTTGAGTACTCTTACTCAGATGATATTGTCTTAACAGGTGCCCTCAATCTTTATGGTGGAGACCAATTTGGTGTTTTTGGACAAATGGCAAACTCTTCAAATATGCAACTTGGATTCAAATACATCTTCTAATCCAAACTATCTCACACTTCTGTAGAACACTCTGTTCTACAGATACATAGGAAAATACAATGAAACAAAAAACAAGTTTCTCATTTCGATATGCCTCGTTTGCTATAAAAAACAGATGGCTACTTTTTATCTCCTCTTTGATTATCACTGCGTTTACCGCATGGTATATACAGTATGTAGATATACGTAATGACCCTGACACTCTCCTTCCACAATCTAATCGTTATGTCGCAACCAATGCGTTTGCTGACAATACTTTTGGTATGGGAAATCTCTTTGTTGTCGGGGTTGAAGTCAAAGAGGGCTCTATTTACCAACCTTGGTTTGTAAACATTGTCCGTGAAATTCATAAAAAACTTGAAAATATGGATGGGGCGAACAAAGCAAACTTCATCTCTATTGCAGCGGACAAAGTGAAAAATATGGGTGTCGATGAAGAGGGAAGCCTCTCTTTTAAACGCCTTATTCCAAACAATGGTATCTCCACAACAGACCCCGTAGCTGCAAAACAAGAACTTGATTTTATGAAAGCAGGACTTGACTCAAACCCTGTGCTCAAGCCGATGATTATTCATGAAGTTGATCCAAAAACGGGTGAAAAATGCCGTAATAACGAAGCAGGCTGTGTTGCAAAAGCTACTTTTGTGATTGCAGATTACTCTGATGATATTAAACCCCATTATGTCTCTTGGGTTCGCCAAGTTGTCAAAGACTTAGCACCCTACTATGATGATGATAGAATCAACATTACCATTGCCGGTGAGCCCTACTTCCTCTCTTGGATGATGGTTGAACTGCTCAATCACTGGTATCTTTTTGTTCTCTCTATTCTTATTGCGTTTGCTATTCTCTTTATAGAGACACGCTCACTCAAAGGTGCTCTTTTCCCACTTACAGGTGTTGGAATGAGTATTGTATGGACGTTAGGAATTATGGGCTTTTCAGGCTTTAAACTCACAACAATGGTTGTTTTAACCCCTATGCTCATCCTTGCCGTTGGTATGGGTCACGCCATACAAATAACACGGCGCTACATGAAGTCTATTCGTGATGGAGAGAGTGTAGAAGAGGCGAGTCATAATGCCCTTGGCTATACCATAATTCCTGCGACACTCTCCATTGTCACCGATGCTATCGGTTTTGCGACCTTAGCATCTGTGGACATCTCATTTTATAAAGCCTATGCATACTTTGGTATGTTTGGAATGTTCTCTTTACTCTTAACAACAACAACAATGATTCCCCTCATGATGTTAATGTTTAAAGATAAAAACCAAAAGGCAGCTCCAGAGGGCTACAAATGGGAAGAAAAATTTGGAACCTTTATTGCCCGTATGCTTACAGGCTACGGCAAACTCATTCCGCTTGCTCTTGTTGGTGTTATCATCGCTGTTTCTGTACACTACACAAAAATTGATGAAGGTATCAAAAATATTGCATCCTCCACAAAATATAGTGGTATGGGAAAAGTACAAAAAGTGCTTCGTGGTGATGAACTTGACTTAATGCCAGGTGTTGAAAAAGGGATTGACTATGCACAAGCTGCGTTTAAAGTCTACTCACAACCCGTACAAGACATTTTTAAACTCAACACCATGATGCCGGGAGTTATCTCATTTAACATTCCTATTCGTGGTAAGAAGCCTCTCCTTGCTGAGTGTGATGATGATTACTATGATGCACTTGATGCTGCCGATGAAGCAGGTACACCGCCTCCGGCGAAAAACTGTTTTGACCCTGAAGAGGATGCTCCGCAAGGTATCTTAAACAATGCAACAGTACTCAAAGCCATGGATATCATGGAAGATGATTTACGTAAAAATAAATTTATCGGTTTTACTGCTTCGTATGCACAGTATATTAAAATTGCAAACATGATTTTAATGACAGAAACAGGTGATCAACCAAGCTTAAAAGACTTTAAAATACCAACAGCACAGTATTTACATGCCAAAGATGCAAATGATGATCGTTCCCCTGATGAAATTGTGCAACTTTACAATGGTCTGCTTGATGCCGCTTCAAGTCCAGGGGATTTAGCTTCTATGACAACACAAGATTATAACACGGGTGTCATTATGGGCTTTATCAACACAATGCACCCAAAAGAGACACATGAAGCGATGCTATTTATTCAAAATTACATTGAAAAGCATAAAAATGACCCAGGAATGAATCTTCTTGAGTTTGGCTTTAGAAATGCTGATGCTTCGGGTGATAAAGGTCCTATAGCAGATGATACAAAACCAACATATGTCAAACCAGGTGTTGGTGGATTCTTAGGGGCTACAGAAGCAACTCGTGAAGTCACTTTTGACAACTGGTTGTATAATCCACTTGGAACTGCCCTTGCAATTTTCATCGTGGTTACTTTAATTTTCCGCTCTTTTGTCATCTCTGGAGCTTTGAGTGTGCTTCTTTTTATCACACTTTTTGCACAGTATGGTATGGCTGGGTACTACACATCTTTACAGTTTTGGAGTGGAAACTTACACTTTGCAAACCTCATCGCGCTCTCTATCTCGATGGGTCTGGGTGTTGATTATAGTATTTATATGATTGCACGACTTCGTGAAGAGTTGCAAGAACATGGAGACTGGTTTAGCGCACTCAAAAATACCATCGCAACCACAGGTTCTTCTGTACTTATTTCAGTTGTTATCCTCGTAGGTGCGTTTATCCCACTTATGGCAACAACACTTGGAAATACTTGGGGGGTTTCAGCTTATATCACAGAAGCAATTCTTATTGATGTATTTACCTCACTTACTATTCTCCCTCTTATCATATTTTGGCTCAAACCAAAATATGTTTTTGGTAAAAACTAATCCTTTTATAAGGGTTAGTTTTTAAAAATATTCGTTATAATTATCTTATGAATAACCT
>WFQD01000484.1 GCA_015487265.1 Sulfurimonas sp.
CGATTAGTTGATATTTTATCTGCAATATATAATTTTTAAATATTTTCTTTCTTTTTGAATTACATATTATGTTTTTGTGTTTCATTTTTCGTCTTTTTAGTTTGATGAACAACTTATATCTTTTACAACTTCATTCATTACTCTAAAAGGTTCTTCTACTTCTTCTTTTGAATCATTTATTCTTCCGCAGTCATACTTTATGCGTTCATTTGCTTTAACAGGACATACTTTAAAATTATTTTCACATTCTCTTATTTCTGTTTTTAAAAATACCTTTCCTGTTGTTTGCGATACTGTCTGTACTTCGTCCCACTCAACCATGCAGCTTTTTGCATCTTCCTCTTCTGTGTCATACTCTATTCTCGATGAGTCCTCAATCTCTGTCCAGTTTCCATTTTCATCTTTATATTTCAATGTGTAGTTAATAGAGTTTGGATCAGAACTGTTAACTGTAGCCTGTGAACTACTTTTTGCAACAGTTTTTATATCACTTAGATCGCTTTCACTTACAGGATTTCTATCTTCATTTTCTGCACCAGCCTCTACTGTGCTCCACACTCCTAGATTATCTTCTCTTTGTGCTTGGTATGCCTGATTTTTTAGTTCTTCCTCACTTGGTATTCTTCCAGGTGACGTGTATAAACTGTTTCCATTCTTTTGGCAATTTGGTGCGTTTGGTGTATCCTTGCATGATAAATTTGCTTTCCCTATCTTTGTATTATCCATAGTTACCAAATCTTCTTGTGATGTTGAAGGGGAATAGATTTTCGCATTTATATTGTCTTTTCCTCTGTATGCGCCTTTAAAATTCTGATTTAAAGTTGAAGCTTCATCTTTTGCACCTTGCATATCCCCTGGATCAAAAGAATAATCTCCTGCTATCATTATTGAAGCAAACGTCCATAAAAACACCAATACTTTGTTTAACATATTACAACCTCTTGCTATCTATTGCCCTGCTACTTTTTTGCGCAATATTTTATTTTTATCACTTACTGCATCATTGAGTTCTTTTTCTAAATCATGTATTTTACCTGGAAAGAAACTTCTCAATTCTCTACTCTTTGATCTCAAAAGAGATTGGTATTGTTTTACAATCTCCCTCTTGTCTACATCAGCTGGATTCATCTGTGTTAGATATTCATTTGTCATCTTCATCGCATTAAGAATAATAAATTTTAATTGTGCTTCTAAATTTACCATGGCTGTATATTTTGCAAAGATATGTAATTTTTCCTCATACTTTTTCCTGTGCAGGTGAGCTAAGTTAACATACAAATAACCATTTTTTGGCAACGAAGCTAAAAAAGATTTATCATCCTGACTTAAGCTTTGTTTGTTGTTAAGTTTTTCTAAAATTTGATTAAGTTTTTTATAAGTTAAATCTGTCCAGGACTTATTATTGATAATATCTTGAGTATCAACTTCCTTTTCCACAGGCATGTTTGATATAGTATCAGTAACATCTCCTCCATTCTTGTCAAACAATCTAACAAAAACTTTTTTAAGTTTATTGTTGCTTAGTGCTGTATTGTTTTCATTATCAACCAACACACGCGCTGCATCATCAAATGTTTCTATTGGATATATCCAAAAAAAGGTGTCCTTATTGTTTGGTGCATAGAAAACAACATCTCCGACAATGGCTCTTGCAATTGCAACAAATTCATCATTTCCAATTGGACCACTTGGGTTCACCTTGTTTCTTGCGTTATTTAATAAAGAACCATAGAATGTACTCTTAATCATACTGTCCCTAACCCCTCTGGTGGCAGTTTTCAAAGAATTCCAGCCTTTTTCAAGAAAAGCCCTTTGGTCTTGTGTTTCTTGTTTTAGAGAACTGTAATAATCTTTGAATTTTCCTTGATCTATACCATAATTCATTGCTTTGCCAAGTTGTTTTCCTGCTATTCCCCCTAATTGCTGTGCCGCTTTACATGAATCCAAGGATAATGAATTTATTTGATCTACTACATTTTCTAAATCCTGCATAATTGTTGAACACTGAGAACATACTGTATCTACAGCCATTTTAAACGCAAACGCCGGTGCGACGGAAGCAATATCTTTTAGTTTTTTTACAATCTCATTGAGCGACAAGAATGATAAACTTCCAAACCCAATATCAATCCCATTACAACCAATACTCATATGTGGTGCTTCTGCGTGAATTGGATTTATATTTGATTGTAGTGGCTCCCATCTTACTCTTAAAGAAGGTCCCGTTACCGCTGTTGTGATACTTGTCTTAATTAATGCACCATTGGTGTATGTACTTTGTATATTTCCATCAGCCCAACTCTTCCATGTTGCTTGCAACGAGGTGCTTGCTATTACTATCACAATAGCGCTTGTAATTATTCTTTTTACCATAGCGAAACTCCTAATATGTTTTTGTTGTCAACAAAACCCCAATATCTACTATCATACGAGTTATATGCTGTTCCCATAACAAAATACTTTCCTTGTGGTATTTTTCCATTGTATATAAACTGGTTTACCTTTTGCCCTTTTGAATCTTTTTCTCTTGCAATCCCAATAACTTTATTGTTGCACATATAGGTTTCTTTTTTTACTGTGAGAAGATCATTTGGTTTACACACTACTTTTTTAATAAAGTTATGTTTGTACTCATAATATCTATCGTTTTTTTTCATAAAGTAAAAAGCAATAATGTCATTTTTTTTGATTGTCTCATGCTGAGTTTTTATGATATAAAAGCAATCTGGAAG
>WFQD01000485.1 GCA_015487265.1 Sulfurimonas sp.
CGGAGATGTGTATAAGAGACAGTCCTATAACTGCTTTTTTAGATAACTTTTTGTTATAAATCTTTATAATTTATTGCTTTTTTACAAGATTACGATTTTATGGACACTTTTTTATCACTTTTAAGTAAAAATTAAGCTAAAAAAAGAGTATAATGGAAGTAGAGAAACTGTTTTTTGTAGCACGAGCCCTGATTTTTAGTGCAGTAAAAAAACAGAAAAGGGGTTGTTATGAGGAAGATATTTAAAATATTCATACTTTTATCTGTTACTGTAAATATAGCTTTTTCTACAACTTATAGTTATCCAAGCGGTGTAATAGCTAAAGACAATGTTACTGCACAGCAACTTGCTAATGCTATACAGGGGACAGGTATAACCATATCAAATCCCGTTATCACACATGGTAGCGGAAAGCAGGTAGGTATATTTTCAAATGGTTATAAGGCCGGTCTTGAAATAAACAGCGGTATTATCCTTACAGGTATGAATGTTCAAGAGTCTTTCACAACAAATAACAGTTGGTATACATCAAAAGAAGAATCAGGAATATATTATGACAGTGATTTGATGAGTATAGATAACAGAGCATATTATAATCCAGTTATTTTTGAATTTGATGTAACTTTGGATAAAAACACAAGGCTTTTGTTAATTGACTATCAATTTGCTTCTGAAGAATACAATGAGTATGTTGGATCACAATTTAATGATGCTTTTGGATTTTTTGTATCAGGTGGTGATTTGAATGCTACTTATAATATAGCCAGAGTAGTTGACAGTAATACATATGTAACTGTTAATAATCTTGCAAACTATGCTCCTGTTGCAGTAAATAATGTTAACAACGGAAGTGTCGGATATTATAATGACAGCACTCCTGAAATTTTAACAAATTCAAAATATTTTATAAACAATTGTAACAAATATACGGGTGAACCTTTATGTACACAAAATAGTTCACCTATACAAATCGAATATGATGGCATAACACATACTCTTCACGCTACTTTAGATAATTTGACACCTGGACAAACATACCATTTTAAACTTGCTATAGCAGACACATCTGATGCTCTATGGGATACAGGTGTTTTTATACATAAGATAAACGGCTTGAGAGAACCAAGCTTATGTTATGACTATTCTTATAAACAAAACGGGCAATATTTTACACAAGAGTATAATTCGACTATAGGCCCTATGTTAAAAGGTGATGTAATAGCAAACGATCCAAATTCTCCTATAGATGTTTCTTTTTATCTTAAAAACACTAAACAGTCTGATTTACAGGTAAGCAATGTAACATTTAACATTATAGATATTAATACTACTCAGGCAACATATAAACCGAATACTGTATATATAACTCAGCCCGGAGATGCATTTAAAACAAAAATTAGCGATACTGTTTTGGATGTTAATAACAGCTATATAAAAAATGTTCCGATAAATTCTTTTAATGCTTTTGAGTATTTTTATGTTTATTATTCATTGGATCCTAAAACATCTTCGATAAATATGCCGTTAAATGCAAAAATAGATTATGATTTGATTTTGCCTTTATCAAAGAATGATATTGTTACGGTTCATAGAACAAGTTTTATAGACGGCGGTGTTCCTTTGTGTTCAGGAGGAAATTTTAATTATTTTCCTGCAAAAGGTATATTTAATGTTGTAAATCAAAACTATCAAACATCGTCACTGTCAACAGGTTTTTTTGATAATTTGCCTACACAGATAGTAAATAGAATGGGAAATTTTAAAGTTTTATCTTTGGATCCTAACAATCTTGATATTCCAAAGCCTGTATCAACAGTTGTTGCCGTAGATATGGTGGATGCCTCTGCATATCATGATACAAATGCATCATGTCAGGAGATAAGTAATTCACTGACTGACAGAGTATGGGTTGTTTTTGAAAATAATTCAACCATAGCAGATTTTAGTGCAAACAGTGGAATACCAAATAGTTTTTTTAAAAAAGCAAGAAAAAATGCAGCATTTAGAATAACATATAATTTAACAAACGACGGTAATAACGACCTGGTTAAAATAGAAAAAACAAACACCGGTAAATATAAAATTCTTAATTTTCCACAATTAGTTCAAAATATAGGAAGCTGTAAAAGACTTGTTAGAAATCCGAGTAATCCAAATATTACGACAAATAATATTTCAGTAGCATGTGGAAATGCAGGAAATACAGGTGTAACGAAAGATAATTTGGATATATGTATGGAG
>WFQD01000486.1 GCA_015487265.1 Sulfurimonas sp.
CGAGATACTTAACAAAATGCCAGAAGGAGTTTTTCTGCAATGTACTTATTACGGAAGTAAAAACCTAGAATCAAAAATTGATGGTTTTATGTATGAACACAGTAAGCGCGGAGAAATGGAAAAAAAAGATTCTGAACTTGTTCAAAATGCAATAAACGAAAATGCTAGTTTTTTAAGGTCAAAAATAGAAGAACCGTGCACAAAAACAATGCGTACAAAATTAAAAAATATTAGAATATTTTTTTCAGTAGTAAGCTATAAAAATATTTCAAAAACAAAGCTACTAACATTCAAGCAGGATCTCTATAACATACTGCATTCTAATAGTTTTTTTCCAATGGAGATGGGAGCAAAAGAATTATTTGAAGTAGCGTTTGAGTTTTTTAATCCAGATATTTTTTATAGAGATTTTCCAGAATATGATTCAAGTAAATATATAAACAAACAAGTAATATCCACAAATTCAGATTTTTTAGTTGACGATGATTTTGTGAAGATGTCTAATAAGTCAACATGGTTAAACATGACACCGCAATCCATTTCTGAATACTTCCATATTTGGGAATTTGGGCAAAAGCTGGGAGATTATATGAGTGATTCATTGGATTCAAATCAATTCAATGACATTTTTATAATTAACACATCTGTAACAAAAAAAGATAAAAAGCGAAAACAGGCGGCATCAAGAAATCATACCGTTATTGCTAATCAAAACTGGGGAGAACATATATTCAGAAAGTTTGCAGCAGTAAAAAAAGAGAGTGTTGAAATTATTGACAGAATTGATGAGCGTCAAGATGAACTTTTTGAATTTGACATGGACGTGCTTGTTTCTGGAAAAGATTATGAGGATGCTTCTTTAAATGCACAGGTGGTAGAATCTTTTTGGAATAAAAGTGGGGATGGAAAAAGCAAGATAAAGCTAGATAGAACAAAAGGTATACATCATTTAGCATTATTAAGTGCTATGCCAATGACAATGAATAAGGAATATTTTCATACAATCGGCGGAAAATACAGAACGCTCTTTGCTGATCAAATTGCACATCTGTTTCCACTAGAAACAGACTATACCGGCAATGGAACAAATATGCCAGTTTTTACAACCCGTGGCAATTTAGCATTTATAGATTTATATAAATCCACAACAAACTTTAATGGATTTGTTGTTGCTACATCGGGTGCAGGAAAATCAGTATTTTTAAACATGTTGGCGTTTTATTCTTATGCACGTGGAGACAAAATTTTTATTTTGGACTATGATAATTCTTTTACAGGTCTAACTTCAACCGTTGATGGGCAATATTTAGAGCTTAACCCAGATGAAAGAACCATATCTTTTAATCCTTTTAGTGATATTGATAGCAAGGAAAGACTCACGGAAGAATTGCCATACTTATCTTCTTTTATTTATTTGTTGGGTTCATCAAAATTGGCAGCAAGAGCAGAAGAGGACGAAAAACTCATTAAAACAGAGATGCAAAATATAATAATGAGTCAATACGACTTTCTTGGAAATAAGCTGGAAATCACACATATCAGAGACACGATTATGAAGGAGCACTCAGACGATAGAAGATTTACTGACTTTGCAAAACAGCTCGGACAATATTGCAAAAATGGTATTTATGCGGATTGGCTAAGTGGACCATGTGAATTCTCAATGGAAAAAGATATGATGGGTGTTGAGTTTAAAGGTGTTGAAAATCATGAGGACTTAAGGGACCCATTAATTATGCTGCTTTTGTATCATATTGGCAAGGTTATGTATTCCCCAGATCCAAATAAACCAAAAGTGCAAATCATACTTGATGAAGCCCATAGGTTTCTTGGAAAAAATCCAAGGATGGATGATTTTATAGAGCAAGCATATCGCCGGGCTAGAAAATTTAATGGATCAATGATTATAGCAACGCAAGGTTTTGATGATATATATAGCCCAAGCGGTGGACTAAGTAGAGCAGGAAGCACGATTGTTAACAACTCGGCTTGGAAACTTTTTTTGAAACAGACGGGACCTTCTACGAACATGATGATAAACTCAGATATTTTTGGGTTTGATGGGATTGATAAAAAACTTCTCAGAAGAATAAAGACCAAAAAAGGTGAATATTCAGAATTATTTGTAATTTCTCCAGAAGATGACAAATCTATTTTCCGGCTCGTAATGCCTAGATTCTTTTATTATTTAACAACTACAGATAGTGAGGATAAAAAAAAGATACAAAACTATATGGAAAAATTATCAACAGATAAAATTTCAGCGATACGGAAAATCATTGAAGATGAAGAAAGCAATTAGCAATATAAATATAAAACTAATCATCATAACGCTTATTAGCGGAATTTTAATTGGTTTTATATTTTACAAAACTTTTGTTCAAGACAAATATATTATAGCATTGAATGTGACAACATCTCTTCCAGATTGCTTTTATATCATAAAAACTTAGCA
>WFQD01000487.1 GCA_015487265.1 Sulfurimonas sp.
ATTGCATTGCTAGTCTATGCTTTAATGCAGCAGAAGCAGCAACACAGAGAAAAATATTTGCAGATTTGTTTGCCACTGTTGAAATTATGGTAGAATTGGAAAGTTAGAATTAGAGTTCTGGTTGATTTTTTGGTTTTTCAGGACTGACTACATAGATGAACAAGAAAAAGAGTTGATAAGTTCTTTAGAAGATTTTGATTTATCACAAATTCAGAATGATGAAGAAAATAGCAAGTTATTGAAAAAACCTGCAAAGGCATTTGTTAAAAAAGAAGAAACAAAAATGAATATCAGAATTTCATCAAGTGAACTTGAGAAAATAAAAGCAGTTGCTATGCAAGAGTGTTTTGCATAAGTATATTACAGGACAACTCATAGAAGAGAAACAGAGACATACAGCATAAATTTATTGCATAAACGCAATAAGTGCTGCTGTTACGGCAACATTTAAAGACTCTACACCTCGATTCATTTTTATAGCGATAGCATCATTACATAAATTTTGTACTTTTTGAGACACCCCCTCGCTCTCATTACCTAAAACAAAAATAGATTTTTCTTCTTTTTTGAGGGTATATATACTTTTTTGTGCATGAGAGGAGAGTGTATAGATAGTGGTGTCTTGGAGTTGGACTAATACATCTTCTAATGAATCACAAAAATAAATTGGGAGTTTAAAGAGTGTGCCTGCACTCGCTTTCATGACAAGAGGGGAGATTTTTGCAGAACTCTTTTTTGGAAGGAGTATGCCATCGATATTGCCTGCTGCACAGGAGCGAATAATCATACCTAGGTTTTGTGGGTTTTGGATACCATCAAGTGCTATGAGTTTGTAAGTAGAAAGCTTGAAAATCTCTTGAGCATTTTTGTAACTTTGTGCAATGATGTCAATAGCCACACCTTGGTCTTGTTTGGCATTTTTACTAATGCGCGAAAGGGCAGCTTTTTTGTGGTAAAAAACTTCAATGTTACGTTTTTTTGCAAGTGAGAGAATGGTTTTTATAGCTCCATCCTCTTTGTTCGAATCTGCCATATGCACTTTGTGAATAGCAATGCTTTCATCTTGTAAAACTTCTACTAAAACATTGCGTCCATAGAGGGTAATAATCTTTTCAAAAAATGCTTTTTTATCTTTATATGCTTGTGAGTCTTGCACTGTATTCGCTCCTATCTTAAAAACATATTTTACCCTTTAAATCTTATTTTTAGTAAACTTTAGATAGAATATCCCCAATTATGCTAAATGTGGAGTGATTATGGAAAATTATGGTGCGAGTAATATTAAGGTTCTTAAAGGACTAGAAGCTGTTAGAAAACGCCCGGGAATGTATATTGGCGATACTGGACATCGCGGATTACATCATCTTGTGTATGAAGTTATAGACAACTCTATTGATGAAGCTATGGCAGGGCACTGTGATACCATAACTGTTACACTCACAAAAAATGGAACTTGTAAGGTTTCAGATAATGGGCGGGGTATTCCAACCGATATGCACCCAACTGAGGGAATGAGTGCGGCAACTGTTGTTTTAACAGTTTTACATGCAGGTGGAAAGTTTGACAAAGACACGTATAAAGTCTCTGGTGGTCTGCATGGGGTAGGTGTTTCAGTTGTAAATGCCCTCTCATCTGATTTACATATGACGATTTACCGTGATGGACAAATTCATGAGCAAGATTTTAAAGAGGGTATTCCACAAAAAGCACTCGAAGTAACAGGTACAACTCGTAAAACGGGGACAACGATTGAGTTTGCTGCTGATCCTTCTATATTTACTGAAACAATTACTTTTGAGTATGAGTATCTTTCAAAAAGATTTAAAGAACTTGCATACTTAAACCCATTTATCACGATTAAATTTAATGATGAGCGAGATGGGAGAAAAGAGGTCTATCACTTTGAAGGTGGTATTGCTCAGTATGTCTCCGATATGAACAAAAAAGCAGCCGTTGCTGATGTTTATAGTTTTAGTGGTAAGGCAGATGATATTGAGTTTGATATTGCTTTGATGTATAACGATGGTTATGAAGAGAAACTTGCTTCTTTTGTAAACAACATTCGCACCCCAAATGGCGGGACACATGAGGCTGGTTTTCGTGCTGCACTTACTCGTGTTATTTCAAACTATAACTCTAAAAATGGAGCAGCCAAAGAGAAAGATGTAAAAATCTCTGGAGATGATGTTCGTGAAGGGCTCATTGCCATTGTTTCAGTTCGTGTGCCTGAACCACAGTTTGAGGGACAAACAAAAGGTAAACTTGGAAACACTTATGTGCGTCCACTTGTTCAAAAAGCCACAGGCGATGCCCTCGCAAAGTACTTTGAAGAGAACCCTATACAAGCCAAAGCCATCGTTGCAAAAGCACTTGCAGCGGCTCGTGGACGTGAAGCTGCAAAAAAAGCAAGAGATTTAACACGTCGTAAAGATAGCATGACGGTCGGAACACTTCCAGGAAAACTGGCAGATTGTCAAAGCAAAGATGCAAGTATTTGTGAGCTTTACTTAGTGGAAGGGGACTCTGCGGGTGGTTCAGCAAAAATGGGACGTGATCGTGTTTTTCAAGCGATTTTACCACTCAAAGGAAAGATTTTAAATGTTGAAAAAGCACGTTTAGAGAAGATTTTAAAATCAGATGAAATCACAAATATGATTACGGCTATGGGTTGTGGAATTGGTGAAGAGTATAACGAAGAGAAGTTGCGTTATCATAAAATTGTTATTATGACCGATGCCGATGTGGATGGTTCGCACATTCAAACACTTCTTCTGACTTTCTTTTTCAGACATTTCCGTGATGTTGTGGAAAAAGGCTACCTTTACTTAGCACAACCACCACTCTACCGATATAAAAAGGGTAAAAAAGAGATTTACTTTAAAGACGATCGCCAGATGAACGACTTTTTAATTGACAATGGCATAGAGTCTTTAGAGGGGCAAACTTTAGGGCATAATGATTTAGTGGCTTACTTTAAAATGGTAGATCATTATGCATCAAGCCTTGAAGCACTTGATCGTCGTTATGCGCTTGTAGCACTTATTCGCCATTTTGTGGAAAATCCTGATATTATTGCTTTGGGTGCAAAAGATTTATTTGTTGAAATAGAGAAGTTTTTAGCAAGTATTAACAACAATATCTTGACAAAAACGATCAATGAAGCAACAAATGAAGTGCATGTTTTTGTGCAAACGCAGGGAGGTATGGAGGAGTTACTCATTAACGATGAGCTTTTTTCTGCACCACACTTCACAGAAGCAAATTTTGTCTATAAAAAGATTCAAGAGTGGGATTTATCATTTGAGAATGATATTATTGAAGAGCTTGAAAATATTAAAGAGTATGCACGTAAAGGTGCTTACATTCAACGTTACAAAGGTTTGGGCGAGATGAATCCTGAACAGCTTTGGGAAACAACAATGACACCTGAAAACCGTGTGCTTTTACAAGTAACGATTGAAGATGCAGAGATTGCTTCTGATGCATTTACCCTTTTTATGGGTGATGAGGTTGAGCCAAGAAGAAACTATATAGAAACTCATGCAAAAGATGTAAAACACCTTGATGTCTAAAATTTAGCGAAGCTATGCTACTGCCTGAAATAAAAGAGAGAGAGCAACGATTTACTTTAGCATTACGGATGGGGTTGCCTATTTTTGCTTTGGTTTTAGCACTTATTTCGCACACCCTCATTACAAACTACAGCTCTCTTGAGACCTCTTTTTATGTGGAGTCTTTGCTCCTCTTAGCGATTAGTACATATTTTATATTTTATCTTTTATATAAGGGTGCTGATGTCCAAATCCGTGACTTTGCAAGCGGTGCTTTTACCCGTGAATATTTGGAAAAATATATAAGTAACTCCCTGAAAAAATATGATGCCTATACCTTAGTGCTTCTAAGGGTTGAGAATTTAAGCGATATTAATCAACAGTATGGTATTCAAGCAGGAGATAGAGTCTTAAAGCAGAGTGTAGAGTGGCTCGTAGCATCACTCAAAAAAGAGAAAATTTCCAATTTTCCTATTGGACATTTTCAAGGGGGCGATCTTATCCTTGGACTCAAGGGCTATAAAGAGCAGTATCAAACAGTTTTTGAACTGCTCTCTCTTAAGGCGAGAGATTTTAAAGTAGAAGACATTGAGGTAAAAATCTCTTTATCTTGTGTCGATACACACTACTCCCACACATTAGATTTCTTGTTTGAAAAACTGTTGCAAACGCAGGAACAAGAGGAAAGCATAGACCCAAGCCATTTAGAAGTAATGGTAATTCAAGCGATAAAACGTAAAAATTTCATTATTCATACACAAGCTGTTTTTGAACAAAAGAGTGTTATTATGCAAGAGTGTTTTGTGAAACTCCATGGGGAAAATGGTAAAATAATTTACCCAAAAACCTATATAAAAGTTGTCCAAAAATTGGGACTGCGTTTAAATTTTGATATAATGGTTTTACAAGAGTGTGTGCAAAAGTATCAAAAGAGTGAAATAACACTCGCAGTCAATATTGCACCAAGCTCTTTAAGAAATGAAAAATTTGTACGGAGTGCACAAGAGATTCTTACCCAAGCAGGTATAAAGAACATAGTTTTTATTTTAGCAGAAGAGGAGTACTACTCTTTTACGAGTCGCTATAATAGTATCATCAAACATTTAAAAAGTTTTGGTGTCGCTATTTGTATTGATAGAATAGGTACCTACCATGCAAGCTTTTTATATTTGAGAGAGCTTGATATAGATATGATACGCTACGATAGCTACTACTCAAAAGAGGCTAAAATGCAAGCACATAAAAGTATTATTGATGGTTTTCATTTGATGGCAGAAGAAAAAAAGCTGAAAACTTGGATAAAAAACCTGCAAACGCAAGCGAGTTTGGATATGGCACAAAAGAGTGGCATTGATTTTATGCAGGGAAAAATTTTAGCAAATATAAACGAGGAATAAAAATGAAATACGGCGAAGCAATTGTAGATGCATTTGATGTTGAAAAAGATTTAGAGATATGGCCAAATGAGCATAAACGCAACTATGTGATTAAGATGACACTCCCAGAATTTTCGTGTCTGTGTCCACGAAGTGGCTACCCTGATTATGCCACAATATATTTAGAATATACCCCTGATGCTTTTGTTGTTGAGTTAAAAGCCATAAAGCTTTATATAAATTCATTTCGACAAAGACATATTTCACATGAGAACTCTGCAAATGAGATATATGAGATTTTAGAGAGAAAACTCCAACCAAAATATATGAAAGTAGTTGCCGATTTTAATCCTCGGGGGAATGTGCATACTGTTATAGAAATAGATAGTTCTAAAATAGTAAAGGATTAAATATGTTTAAGAAGATACTAGGGAAGAAAGAAGAGAAAAAAGGGGAGTCAAAAGAGTTCAATGAAGCACTGAGTAAAGTGCAAAACATGAACTTAACAGAGATGCGTACTTATGTCAATAATAAAATAGCATCTTTTCCTGTGAGTACTTATGGTTTGTTAGCTGTTATGGAAAAACTCACTCTTGAGAATAAAACCACACATAAATTGTACCTTGAAGAGTCTGACACGGATGTGAAAAAAAAGAAAGCATTTGATTTAGTTTTGCTCATTGCAAAAAGTACAAAAATTAACTTAAAAGTGCTTGATATGGTGGAGTATTTTGTGAAAATATATACTCCTATTATTGCACAATTTGACAAAGACCATAAAGAGATTTATGCTTCAAGATTTCAAGAGATGCACACGCAGGCACTCGCAGCCTTAGCTGTGCTTGCAGATGATATAGGAAAAGAAGATGTTTTACGGTAGTAAATATTTTTGAACATACTTTAGTGCATCTTCTTTACTTGTAAATTTCCCCTGTATCTGTGCTTTGTAGGCACTATCTAAGATATGTGAAAATATCTTAGAGGGCTCTAACCCTAAACTTATTAAGTCTTTTCCCTGTAGTAAATTTGGTTTTTTTTCTTTTAAAATTTGCAATTTTTTTGCCCGTTTATAGAGTTTTTTGATGTGCAAAACCTTTGATGGCTCTTGTGTATGTGCTGATAAAAAAAGAAAGTATTCTTCTAGGGGTAGTTTAGTCGCTAATGTATATAAATCATAATCTGAAATTTGTGAATGTTTGAAGAACTCTTTGTGTTGTATGAGTAGCAACACTTTTTTTATGAGTTTTGTATCAGTTGTAAAGTGGGCTAAAAATTCTTCTGTTTGCTCTTTTGTAAAGTAGTAACAAACAAGTGCAAACATGATAGATAAGTTTGTTTTGTTAGCTTCTTTGTGTGTGAATCTATCTAAAGAGTTTGCAATATTTTGTATCTGCTGTTTGTTTAAGGTGTCGAGTGGTGTAAAAAAAGTAAAGGTACCTAATTTTTCTAAAAGGAAAAAACCTTGTGATATTTTTGCAGAACGAAAAAAAAGTTTTTTTATCTCTTCTAATATTCTCTCTTTTGGAAGTTCTTGTAAAACTCCTCTTTTTACCATTTGTATGCAAAGTGTGAGTAAATCGGGTGAGAGTTGTAAAGAAAAACGAGCACTCATCTGCACAGCTCGTAAAACACGCAGGGGATCTTCTTGAAAAGTTTGACTATCTACAGCTTTTAAAATACCCTTGTGCAAATCTTTTCTCCCTTCATAGGGGTCTAAAAATCGCTGTTTTTCTACATCAAAACCAATAGCATTAAGAGTAAAATCCCTTCTTTTTGCGGCACTTTTAAAGTCAAGTGTCGTGTCCACCTCTACAGAGAAACCACGATGCCCCTGTGCAATTTTGGAGTCTCTGCGGGGAAAGGAAAAATCGACCTCATACTCTGCAAGTTGGAGCTTACAAATACCAAAACTTTTGCCTACACTATTGACCCTACCAAACTCTTGTAAAAGCTTTTCAAGTTTTTCATAGGAGTCAATACCATAAAGTTCCACATCAATATCTTTAGAAGTTTTATGGAGTAAAAAATCACGTACATAGCCACCAATAATAATAGGACGAATCTGCTGTGTTAAGAGTTTTTGAAACACTTTTTGTAACTCTTTTGGATACTTAAGCATACATTCCCCTCTATTTATTTTCATTATAATAAGTATTTTACAAGGATATAACTTTTATTTGGGTATAATTTCGAAAATTTTTCCCACAAAGAAGGAAACCCTTATGCAAAAAATAAGAAATATTGCCGTTATCGCTCACGTTGACCACGGTAAAACTACATTGGTTGATGGACTCTTAGAGCAGTCTGGTACATTTGGTTCACATGAGCAGCATGATGAACGTGCTATGGATAGCAACGATTTAGAAAAAGAACGTGGAATTACGATTCTTTCTAAAAATACAGCGATTCGTTATAAAGATCACAAAATTAACATTATTGATACTCCGGGTCACGCCGATTTTGGTGGTGAAGTTGAGCGTGTTTTAAAAATGGTTGATGGTGTTTTAGTCCTTGTTGATGCATATGAAGGTGTTATGCCTCAAACAAAATTTGTTGTGAAAAAGATGCTTGCACTTGGTAAAAAACCAATCGTTGTTATCAACAAAATTGACAAACCTTCTGCTGAACCTGATCGCGTTGTAGATGAGATGTTTGACCTTTTTGCTGATATGGATGCAACAGATGAGCAACAAGATTTCCCTGTGATTTATGCGGCAGCACGTGATGGGATTGCAAAACTAGATATGGACGAAGAGGGTGGCGATTTTCAATGTATTTTTGAAACTATCTTAGAACATGTTCCTGAGCCAGAAGGTTCTGCTGAAAATCCTCTCCAAGCACAAGTATTTACACTCGATTATGACAATTATGTTGGAAAAATCGGAATTAGCCGTATTTTTAATGGTACTGTAAATAAAGGTGATAATGTCATGCTTGCTAAAGCAGATGGTGAGATGGTAAAAGGGAAAATCTCTAAACTTATTGGTTTTCATGGCTTAAACCGTATGGAAATTGACCAAGCTGAAGCGGGTGATATTGTGGCATTTGCTGGAATGGAAACGGTAGATGTTGGTGATACTGTAGCGGATGTAAATAACCCTGTAGCCCTTGATCCTATGCATGTTGAGGAGCCTACATTGACAGTTATTTTTGCAGTCAATGACTCTCCACTTGCTGGAAAAGAGGGAAAACATGTGACTTCAAACAAATTGCGTGAGCGTTTAGAGTTTGAGATGAACACAAATGTTGCGATGAAACTTGAGGTGATTGGTGAGGGTAAATTTAAAGTCTCAGGACGTGGAGAGTTACAGATTACTGTACTCGCTGAAAATATGCGTCGTGAAGATTTTGAATTTAGTATTTCTCGTCCTGAGGTTATTACAAAAGAGATTAATGGTGTGAAATGTGAACCATTTGAGCATCTTGTTATTGATGTTCCTGAAGATTTAAGTGGGACAGTGATTGAGCGTTTAGGAAAAAGAAAAGCGGAGATGAAATCAATGCTTCCTATGGGTGCAGGTTTCCAACGTATTGAGTTTGAAATTCCTGCACGGGCTTTGATTGGTTTTAGAGGACAGTTTTTAACAGATACAAAAGGCGAGGGTGTGATGAATCACTCTTTCTTAGAGTTCCGTCCATTTACAGGTGAAGTTGAGTCACGTTCTTATGGTGCACTTATCTCTATGACTGCTGGTTCAACACTTGCGTTTTCTCTTTTTGGTATTCAAGACCGTGGTGTTCTTTTTATTGGTGTGCAAACAGAAGTGTATGAGGGAATGATTGTGGGTGAACATTCACGTTCAAATGACCTTGTTGTGAACCCTATTAAAGGAAAAGCACAATCAAATGTACGATCTTCTGGAGCAGATGAAGCGATTAAACTTGTGCCACCACGTGATATGTCATTAGAGCGTGCCTTAGAGTGGATAGAAGATGATGAACTGCTTGAAGTGACACCAAAATCAGTACGTATCCGTAAAAAATTCTTAACAGAGGGTGAGAGAAAACGCAACTCTCGTAAATAATCACTCTTTAAAAAATGCAATAATCCTTTTTTCAAGCCAATATTCTGGCTTGAAAAAAGTCCCTCCAACAAACCCAACATGCCCACCATATTGACTAATCTCGAGTTGTATCTTGTCTGAAATTTCTGCTTGGCTTGGAAGCACTGCAGGACTCATAAAAGGGTCATCAAGTGCATGAATAATGAGTGTGGGAATGGCTATATTTTTTAAAAACTGTTTTGCACTTGATTTTTTATAGTACTCTTCTGCCGATGCAAAACCATGAATGGGAGCTGTATAGGCTGCATCAAACTCCCAAAATGTTTTTAATTTATGAATTGCATTGCGTTTGAGGTGTATGAGTGACTCCATATCATGGGTATCGTATTTTCTCTCGAGGCTTTTGTTGAGTGCCTTGACTAAGTATGTTTGGTAATATTTTGAAAAACCCTTGTTGATATACTCAGCAGATAGAGCAAGTTGCATAGGAGCAGAGACAGCCACTGCTTTTTTGACAATACTGTTTTCTCCCGCTTCTCCTAAGAGTTTTAACAGCATATTCGCTCCAAGTGAGTACCCAATAGCAAAGAGTTTTGCTTTTGGGTATGCTTTATGTAGGTGTGCAATGAACTCTTTTGCATCACCGCTCTCCCCACTGTGATAGGAACGAGGGAGTAAATTATCTTTCTTGCCACAGCCTCGAAAATGCATAAGAACAACAGAGTAGCCCTCCTGATTTAAGGAGTGAACAGCTCCTTGAATATAAGGTGATTTATAAGAGCCTGCAAGTCCATGAAAAAGGATAACTATGGGAGTTTCTGGTGTGTGTTGTGCAATTTTAGACCAATAAATTTCTACAAAATCACCATCATGGAGAAAAAAGCTTTCTGTGCTAAAATCAATAGGAGCTAATCTTCTAAAAAATGTTGCAAAAATAGTCTGAAGGTGTTTGTTCTTCAGACCAAAAGCGGGTTTAAATTTTTGAATGATTACTGCTTGTCATGTAAAATGGCATCGAGTGTTGCAAAAACATTGTCACTACCTGATTCCATCTCTTCAAAGGCTGCAAGAAGTGCTTGCATATCGACATTTTCTTGTACCATCAACTCAAATACTTTGTGTGTACCATTATGGACAATTGAATGTGGAATTTCAAGTCCTTTGTAATGGCTAGAATCTGAGAAGTTCTCTTTTCCATCTCCCTCGTAGTACCATTTTCCTAAGCGGCAGTTATGGTGATCGACAAATTTGAATTGTTCTTCTTTGGTTAATGCAGAGTAGTACGTATTGACTTTCCATAAAATATGGTCAAGTTTTGCTAAGGACATAAAGACACGGTGATTTGAAAAAGTGATAGATCCAAAGGTCTCAATAAGTGCTTTAGAATCTTCAGCAAGATACTTGTTAAGTCTATTTATGGAGTCGTTTGATTCGGAGATTTGATCTTGGATATTTTGTGATTGTTCAGAAACTGTCATAACATCTTGTTTCATTGTTTGGAGTGAGATGTTTATTTCGCCTACAGCTTTGTCTGTTCTATCGGCAAGTTTGCGCACTTCATCTGCTACAACTGCAAACCCACGACCATGCTCACCAGCACGGGCAGCTTCTATAGCAGCATTAAGTGCAAGAAGATTTGTTTGATCAGAAATATCTTTGATAAGAGTGAGTATACTTGTAATGTCATCTGTTCTTGCTGAGAGTCCATTAATGGTTTCTCTTGAATCATCAGAGAGTTGGTTGAGCTGGTCTAAAACATCAACAACACTTTGTGTTCTTTTGGAGGAGTTTTGTATGCTCGTTGCAAGTTCAGTTGTTTTTACCAAACCTGTTTTTGAACTATTGACAGATTCTGCAAGATTTCCTTGAATATCCATGATATTTGCTTTAAGATGCACATTTTGCATTGCCATAAGGGCTTCTAGCTTATCTGGAGTATCACTCTTTTGCCTTTCTATTTCGAGTTCTCGCTCAAGCTGTGCAATTTTGTCTTTGAGAGTGTTGTTCTCTTCTTGTAGATTCTTGCATTTGTGTTGCAGCTGTTCATTGTGCAATTCAGCTGTACTTTTACCAAATAATCCCATAATCAAATCCTTAGTATTAGAAAAAATAATTTGAATAGATTGTAGCTTAGTGTAGTTGAGATAAACTTTAAATTTACTTTGACAAGCTATAATACCACCATGAATAGAAAACAGATATATAATCCAAATTCAACAGAAAATGTAAATGATAGAAAAATATTTGGAGGCAACCCAACAGGTATTTTTGAACTCAACAATATAAAATATCAATGGGCCTATAACCTTTGGGAAATGATGCTCAATAACACATGGTTTCCAAAAGAGGTCGATATGACCCGTGATGTCAATGACTATAAACAACTCACAGAGTCTGAAAAAACAGCATATGACAAAGCACTTTCACAACTTATTTTTATGGACTCTTTGCAGACAAATAATCTCATAGATAATGTCAACCCTTATGTAACTGCTCCCGAGGTGAATCTTATCTTAGTACGTCAATCTTTTGAAGAGGCACTGCATTCACAATCATATGCGGTTATGGTAGATAGTATCTCTACAAATTCTGAAGAGATTTATGACCTTTGGCGTCGAGATATGATGCTGAAAAACAAAAATGATGCCATTGCGAGAGTTTATCAAGAACTTTCAAAAAATCCGAGTGAGACAAACTTTGTCAAAGCCTGTTTTGCAAACCAAATACTAGAGGGTATTTACTTTTACAGTGGATTTACTTACCTTTACACCCTTGCACGTTCAGGGAAAATGCTAGGTTCTGCACAGATGATACGTTTTATTCAACGTGATGAAGTAACACATTTAGTTCTTTTTCAAAACCTTATCAATACTTTGAGAAAAGAGAGAGCTGACCTTTTTACAGAAGAACTCAAAGCTGAAGTTATTGAGATGTTTAAAGAAGCGGTAGAATTAGAAGTGACATGGGGAAAATACATTACGCAAGGGCAGATTTTAGGGCTTACAGATGAGATTGTAGAGCAGTATATTAAATACCTTGCAGATGATAGACTCCGCTCCGTAGGGTTTGAAAAACTGTATAATGTAGAAAACCCAATCAAATGGGTCGATGACTTTGCAAAGTTTAATGACCAAAAAACAAACTTTTTTGAAGGGAATGTGACAAACTACTCTAAAGGAAGTCTCTCTTTTGATGATGACTTCTAAAACACAGGAGCATACTCTATGCTCGCTCCTTTTTCAAACAACTCCTGATTATGATGCAAATCTGCAAAAACTCCTCTCTCTTATAAACGACACTCCAAACCATAGCATTATAGTAGCTCCCGAAGTCTGTTTAACAGGTTTTGATTATGCTCATTTTGATGCGGCAATAGCTTTTGCAACGAAGGCAAACGCAACACTCACAAAAGCCTCACATAACAAAACTGTTATACTCACAGTGATAGAAAAAGTAGGCGAAGAAGTTTTCAATATGGCGAAGATTTTTCACAAGGGCAGAGAAGTTTACCAAAGACCAAAAGCCAAACTTTTCCCCTTAGGTGAAGAAGAGAAGTACTTTAGTGAAGGGAAAGATGAAAGTGTGGACATCGTAGAGATTGATGGCATAAAGATAGCTGTTTTAGTCTGTTTTGAGTTGCGTTTTAAAGCACTTTGGCAACAAATAGAGGGAGCAGACATCGTAGCTGTTCCTGCATGGTGGGGTGCTTTAAGAACAGAACATTTCAAATCACTTACAACGACACTCGCCATCATGAACCAGTGCTATGTTGTTGCAAGTGATAGTGCCAACAAAGAGTGTTCACAGATGAGTGCCATCCTCTCGCCACAAGGAAAAGTGACTTATAACGGCGAAAAAGCACTTATAACACAAACATATTTGCCAAAAGAGGTGGCTTTTATGCGGAGATATTTGAATGTGGGGATTTTATAAGTAATTTAGTCTTTTTTGAAAATTAACACTTATGTAACACTCTTTTAATAACATTCCAAAAAAAGATGAGGAATGAAAATGAAAAAAAGGGTATTGGCTATTTCTGCCATTGCATCAAGCTTATTAGCAAATAGTTTTGTAGAATTAGCACCAGTAAGTGTAACAGCTACTGGTGTAAGTGAAAGTAATATTGAGCAACCATTAAGCATCGCAACAAAAGATGACAAGGAGATTAAACTCGATCAGGTTATTTTTCAAAAAGATTTACTTAATTCATTAAGTGGAGTCAGAATAGAACAAACAGGTTCGGTAATAGGACATATGACATCGATTCGTATGCCTATGGGTACGGGACCTTATTATTTATTTATGCAAGATGGTATTCCCGTACAATCAAGTGGATTTTTTAATCACAACGGTTTAGCTTATACAACATTTCAATCAGCCTCTTCAGTTGAAGTTTTAAAAGGTGCAGGTACTGCACTCTATGGTTCCGATGCTGTTGCAGCAGTTGTTAATGTTAAATCTGCAAAAGCACCATCAAAAACACGAGAAATATCTGTAAAAGGTATGGGTGGCAGTTATGGATATAGCACTGCTGGTGTTGAGATGAGTGATACTATTGATGAGAACAATGCGTATCGTGCTAATGCAACATATATGCATAGTAATGGATGGCGAGACCACACTAAAGCCGATAGAGCAGAAGCAAATTTTCGTTATGACCATACAATCAATGATGACAATGATGTGAAAATTCTATTTAACTTTTCTAAAACAGTCGCTGAACAAGCAGATAGTTTTAATGATTATGCAAATATTGAAAATGGCTCAACCGCAGCAAGTGATGATCCAAATTATTTTACCGCACTCCAAAAGACAGATGTCAAGAGAAAATTTGACTATGCAAAGATAAGTGCAGAATTTAATAATTATTCATATAATGATTTAGAGATTACCTTAACTCCATACATACGATATAATCGAAATAGATATGTTGCAACATGGGAAAAAAATCTTCCAAGTAACGATAATGAACTCTATACACTTGGATTGTTACAAAGAAATACTTATGATCAAAAATGGGGTAAGGTGGTATTTGGTTTTGATACTGAGTACACAAAATCATCACTCAAATACAATCAAGATTTTGATGTAACTACGACAGGATTTGGTGCAAGTACATATACAACTGGCGCTTTGTATGATTATGATGTAAATTATTTTGCTATTGCTCCATATGTACATGTGGACTATATGATTACAAATAAAATCAAATTGAGTCCAGGGTTACGATACGATTATAATAGATATGACTATAAAAATAATCTAGTACCAAACTCAACTGATAGCTCTAACACATATTATCGTCCAGCAGACAGAACAGACTCATATAACCATTTAAGTCCAAAACTGGCACTTTCTTATATGCCAATGAGTGATTTAAACCTTTATGCACGTTATGCAAATGGTTTTAGAATCCCTCAAGCAACGAGGCTTTACTCTGTAAAAGTTGGATATGAAAACATTGATTTAAAAGCTGAGAAATCAAATACTTACGAGATTGGTCTTAAAAAATATTTTTCTAAAAAATCATTTTTAGAATTAGCA
>WFQD01000488.1 GCA_015487265.1 Sulfurimonas sp.
ATATGAAGAGTGTGTTGTTTGTGATGATGGAGTTAGAGAGGGAGCAGCTATTAGTGGATGTATAGAAAAAAAAGTTTGATATAATTCGCAAAAAAGGTTATTAATGAAAATGACAGGTGCTAGGATTGTAATAGAAAGTTTAATTAAAGAGGGTGTTGAGGTAGTTTTTGGATATCCGGGCGGTGCTATTATGAATGTTTATGATGAGCTTTATAAACAAGATAAATTTAAACATATTTTAGCAAAGCATGAACAAGGTGCCGTTCATATGGCAGATGGTTATGCAAGGGCTACAGGAAAAGTTGGAGTAGCTTTTGTGACAAGCGGTCCAGGACTTACAAATGCAGTAACAGGTATTGCTACGGCTTATACAGATTCAATTCCTTTAGTAGTTATTTCAGGACAGGTTCCAACTACTGCGATTGGTACTGATGCATTTCAAGAAGTTGATGCAGTTGGAGTTACAAGACCTATTACAAAACATAACTTTTTAGTAAAAGATGTAAAAGATTTGGCTTTTGTAATTAAAGAAGCATTTTATTTAGCTCGCTCAGGTAGGCCAGGACCTGTACACATTGATATTCCAAAAGATGTAACAGTTGCAACTACAAAATTTGAATATCCAGAAAAAATAGAACTTAAAACTTATAAGCCAACTTATAAAGGAAATAAAAGAGCAATAAAAAGAGCTGCTGAAGCTATTAAAAAAGCTAAAAGACCTGTTTTTTATATAGGTGGCGGTAGCGTATTAAGCGGAGCAAGTGATATTATAAGAGAAATAGTAAAATATACTCAAATCCCAGCAGTTGAAACACTTATGGCAAGAGGAGTGCTAAGACATGATTGTCCATATCTTCTTGGTATGGTTGGAATGCATGGGAGTTTTGCTGCTAATATGGCAATGAATGATGCTGATTTAATTATTTCTCTTGGAGCAAGATTTGATGACAGGGTAACTGGAAAAATAGATGAATTTGCAAAAAATGCAGATATTGTTCATATTGATATAGACCCAAGCCAAATTGGAAAAGTGGTTGAGACAAAATATCCAATAGTTGGAGATGTTAAACTTGTACTTGAAGAGATGATGCCTTATCTTTTTGATGGAATTGACCCTGATAGATATAAAGAATGGAGAGATATTTTAAACAGATATCAAGAACTTTATCCTCTAAAATATGCGGATAGTGATGAGGTTATAAAACCTCAATGGGTAATACAAAAAACTGGTCAAATTGTACCAGAAGATGCAATAATTACAACAGATGTTGGTCAGCATCAAATGTGGGCAGCTCAATTTTATCCATTTACTTACCCAAGACAGCTCATTACAAGCGGAGGGCTTGGAACTATGGGATTTGGATTTCCTGCAGCACTTGGAGTTAAAGAAGGTAAAAAGGATAAAGTCGTAATCAATTTTACAGGTGATGGAAGTATTGTAATGAATATTCAAGAAACTCTTGTTGGATATAAATATAATCTTCCTGTAATAAATATAATTTTAAATAACAATTATCTTGGAATGGTAAGACAATGGCAAACAATGTTTTATGAAGACAGATTAAGTGAGACTGACCTTAGTGATGTTCAGCCTGATTTTGTAAAATTGGCTGAGAGTATGGGAGGAATAGGATTTAGGGTAAGTAAAAAAGATGAGTTTGAAAAAGCTCTTAAAGAGGCAATGGAAGCCAAAAAAGTAGCATTTATAGATGTACAGGTGGATAGAAGAGAAGATGTACTTCCAATGGTTCCGCCAAACAGCCCTCTTAAAAATATGCTTATATTTAAGGAAGACAAATGAAAAGAATAATATCAGTAATAGTTGAAAATGAACATGGAGTATTAGCAAGAGTGGTAAATATGTTTGCAGCAAGAGGATATAATATTACATCACTCACTGTTGCTCCGATTCCAAATAGCGAATTTAGTAGAATGACTATTATGAGTGAGGGAGATCCTAAAATTTTTGAACAAATTGTCAAGCAACTTTATAAATTAATACCTGTTTATAAGGTAATTGAAAGTGAGGATTTTATTCAAAAAGAGATGGCAATGATTAAATTTCCTTTAAAAGAAGTTAAAAATAATTTAGCTGATATTGATGCCATTGCAAGATGTTATAACGGGAAAATTAGCAATGTAAATGACAGGCATATAGTAGTAAGCGTAGTTGATAGACCAGATAGAATTGATAATTTTTTAAAAGCGATGATGGCTAAATATAAAAATCTTGAAATTGTCAGAAGCGGAGTCAGTGTAATAGAAAGGTAAATATAAATGAAAAGTGAAAAGTTAAAAGTGAAAAGTTTAAAAGAGATTTGTGAATATTTAGAAATTAAATGTCC
>WFQD01000489.1 GCA_015487265.1 Sulfurimonas sp.
ATTAGGTAGGATAGAGATATGTTAGTTTTAGCAAGAAAAATAGACGAAGCTATTACCATTGGTGATGATATAGTAGTAAAAGTAATCTCTGTTGATAAGGGTGTTGTAAAACTTGGTATTGATGCACCGCATACGATTGCCATTGTAAGAAATGAACTCTTAGAAGATGTCAAAGAAGCAAATATTGCTGCTGCAAAAGAGACAAACAGAGAGGATTTAACACAACTCTCAAAGCTTTTAAAGAAGTAGCAGATGAAAACATACAAGGCATATGCAAAGGTCAATATTTTTTTAAAAATTACAGGCAAATGCAAGCAGTACCATGAGATTATTTCCCGTTTTATGAAGCTGGAAAATCTGTATGATACCCTCTCTTTTGTTCCAAAAGAGCAGGTGGATGCCAAAGCAAATGCATTTACAATTCTTGGTGATTTTTCTTGTACAACGGAACAAAATACCATCTATAAAGCCTATTTTGCACTTAAAAATGCAACACAGTCACAAAAGTTAGAACAACTCATGCAAACGTATGCCATTCAAGTAGAAAAAAATATTCCTGCGTTTGCGGGACTTGGTGGGGGAAGCAGTGACGCGGCAACATACTTGAAAATGTGTAATGAAGTCCTGCATTTGAATTTGAGTTTAAATGAACTTGCTATGATTGGCTTAGAAGTTGGAGCTGATGTTCCTTTTTTTATTTATGGATACAATAGTGCTAATGTCAGTGGCATTGGTGAAGTCGTAGAAGAGTTTCAAGAAGAACTGCTTGAAATAGAAACATATACACCAAAAATAGAAATTAGTACACCAAAGGTATATGGAATTTACAGAGAAGATTTTTATAATCCTATTGATGGTTTTCAAACACAGAAACTCAAAGAAATACCATCAAAAGATGCACTCAAGTTAATGTCTCCAGCAGAAGCAAATGACCTTTTTGAGCCAGCATTAAGAGCTTATAAAGAGCTCAAAAATCACTATAAAGCAGGCTATCACTTTAGTGGAAGCGGGAGTAGTTTTTTTAGAATAAAACCAGAAAAAGAGCAAAAATATGGGTGAAACAATAGCAAAAAATAAAAAAGCATATCATGACTATTTTATAGAGGAAAAATTTGAGGCAGGTTTGGTGTTGAAGGGGAGTGAAGTTAAAGGGCTTCGTGCACATCGGGTTAATTTAAAAGATAGTTTTATAAAATTTATGAAAAATGAACCTATATTGTTTAATGCACATATTGGAAGATTAGAGACAACACACCATTTCTATGGGCATGAGGAGCGGGGGAGTCGTAAACTGCTGTTACATAAAAAACAGATTGCAAAAATGCTCAAGGCTGTGACTCGAGACGGCTACACAATAGTTCCTTTGCAACTCTATTTTAACGATAGAAACATAGCAAAATTACAAATTGGGATAGCTAAAGGAAAACAGTTACATGATAAACGCCAAGATTTAAAAGAAAAAGATCAAAAAAGAGATATAGCCCGTGCTATGAAGGATTACTGATGCCTTTTTTTCTGTTATTTGTTTTTTTGATTGCTTCTTTGGATGCTTTTACTTTAGATACTCAAAATATAAAAGTTGCAAATGGAAGAACAGCTATTTTACTTTTAGATAAAGAACAAGGAGTAAAATACCAAAAACTTGTGGATGGAAAACGCAAGTATAAGGTTTTTAATCATCCAACAGACCATACAAAAGCCTATGTGCTGTTGCCGGAGAATTATTATAATAAACCTGCTGTGCATACATTAGAGTTGTTGTATCTTAAAGAGAATAAACAGCAAAAAAAAGAGCTGCAGGTTGAGGTTGTTGATGGGCATTATGCAAAAGAGACAATTCATGTAGCAAAATCAAAAGTCAATCCAACAAGTAAAGCAGTAAAAAAACGTACAGCTAAAGAGTATGCAGAAGCGATGAAAATCTATGCACATGCAAGTGCAAAAAATTATGTATCATCAGCTTATATCGTGCCACTTCATAGTAAAATAACGAGTGCTTTTGGAAAAGCTCGTGTCTATAATGACACCTTAAAAGGGTATCATAGTGGCACAGATTTTCGGGCAAAAACGGGGACGCCTATTATTGCCAGTAATGATGGAAAGGTTGTGCTTGCCAAAAATAGATTTTATTCAGGAAATTCGATTATTATAGATCATGGTGAGGGGATTTATACCTGTTATTATCATTTGAGTCAGTTTAAGGTTAAAGCGGGTGAAATCGTTAAAAAGGGGCAAGTGATTGGACTCTCAGGAGCCACAGGTCGTATAACAGGACCACATTTACATTTTAGTGCAAGAGTTGGTGGCGTGCAAGTAGATCCCCTCCAACTTATTACACTGTTAAATAAAAATTTTTATGGAGAAAAGAGATGACAATTATGCAATTACTCATGTTAGGAGCTTCGGCTTTTTTCGCATATAAGATATATGAACATATTCAAACACTTGAGGAGCCTGTAGATGCGGCAAAACCTCCTCGTACAGCGGAGAGCTTTTCAACATTTGATGCAGATGCTTTGATTGAGAAGGCAGATGAGCAGAGAGAAAAAGGGGATTTACAAAAGGCACTTGCTATTTACAGTGAAGCCAATCTCAAAGAAGCCAATAATGCAGAAGTCCTTTTCAAAATGGGCTATACACTCTCACTGCAAAGAAGAGATGAAGAGGCATTAGAGTATTTACTCGATTCGGTTGAGATAGACAATCAGAATCCTTTTGCCTATTTAGAGATGGAAAAAATTTATAAACGCATGGGTGAAGAGGAAAAGGCGAAAAATATGCGAAATTTAGCAGTCGCACTTGATGAAAGTTTGAAAGAGGCATAGATGAAAATTACTGAAATTTATGCTTATTTAGACAAACTTTCTCCCTTTGAGTTGCAAGAAAAATGGGACAATTCAGGTCTTATTGTAGGGTCGATGCACCAAGAGGTTTCGCAAATTGCACTGAGTATAGATGTTGATGAAAAACTGATAGATACATTAGAGGAGAATACTCTTTTAATTACTCATCATCCACTTATTTTTTCAGGTTTAAAACAGTTGGCATTTGAGAACTACCCTGCAAATTTACTGCAAAAAATGGTACAAAAAAATATTGCTAATATTGCTATGCATACAAATTTTGATCAAACGCATCTCAATGCATATGTTGCAACTGAAGTTTTAGGTTTTGAAATTGTAAAAAAAGAGGGGTTTGTTGCATACTTTGAAGTGGATGAAGCCTATGAAGTCTTTGCAAAGAAAATTGCCAGCAGTTTAAATTTGGAGTGTATTAAAGGTGTGCAGGCACATTCAAGAGTTAAAAACATTGCTTTAACAACAGGTTCAGGTTGCTCTTTGATGCGAAATATAGAGGCTGATTGTTTTTTAACTGGTGATATAAAATACCATGATGCGATGGAAGCAAAAAGTATTAATATGTCGCTTATTGACATTGGACATTTTGAGAGTGAGCACTATTTTGCACAAATTTTAGAAAAACATTTGAAAATTTTAGGTTTAAAAGTTATAATTGCGTCATCAGAAAATCCATTCACATATATAAAGTAATCATTCTTATATTACTTAAGCTCAAGGGAGTACAATGAACAAGCACTTACAACAACTTATAGACCTCGCGCAAATTGATAAAAATATTGATGCATTTGAACCTCAGATTGAAGAAGCAAATTATAATTATGAAGCAGCTTTAGCTAAAACGCAAAGTATTGAATCAGATATTGAAAATTTGAACAATGAAATCAAAGCAGAAGAGATTAAAAAAGCAAAAAATGAATTGCATCTCGCAGAACTTTCACAAAAATTAGAAGAAAATTCTAAAAAAAGTGGTGAAGTGAAAACTGAGCGAGAGATGAAGTCGCTACAACTTGAAGAAGAGATTGCTAAAGAACAAGTGACTTTTGCAAATGAAGAGATTCAAAGACTTGAAAAAATTATTGAGACAAAAAAAGAGCAAATTGAAGCAGCACAAGCCTCACTTCAAGAACTTAAAGCAAACCTTGAGAGTGTGAAAGCCGATGTAGATGCAAAATTAGAAGTTATCAATAAAGAGCGTGAAAATGTTTTTATAGAAAAAGAGAAGCTTTTAAGCGATGTCAATCAAAAAGGTTTGGCATTTTACCAAAAGATTCGTCGTTGGGCAAAAAACACAACGGTTGTACCTGTTGAAGATCAAGCATGTATGGGGTGCCATATGCTCTTAAGTGACAAAGTATATTCTGATGTAATTCGTGGAGAAGATATAACAAACTGTCCACATTGTGGCCGTATTCTTTTTATGCAAGCGACTGAAGAGTAGGGCTTGAAGCCATTTAGTGCTTTTTATTACCTTCTGAGTGTTGTGCTATATTTTATAGCACTTCCTTTCATTTTCTATTTATCTTTCAAACAAAAGTACAAAGAGTCCATACCTGCACGTTTTTTTCTTTTTAAAAATACTCCTTTTCGTAAACAAAATGCTGTGTGGTTCCATGTATGTTCACTTGGTGAAGCAAAGGCTTTGGCTCCTATTGTAAAGCTTTTACAAAAGAAAGAGGTGTGTATTACAACGATTACTCAAACAGGACAAACTGAGGCAAAAAAATATGATGCTGAGGTAAAATACTTGCCCTATGAAATGTTTTTGCCATTTTGGATCAAACAACAAGAGATACTTGTTGTTTTAGAAGCGGAATTTTGGTACCTTTTATTTACCGTGGCAAGAGCAAAGGGAGCGAGAATTTTTTTGCTCAATGCGAGAATTTCAGATAAAAGTGTCAAAAAGTATTTACAATTTGCATGGTTTTATAAAAAGCTTTTAGCAAATGTAGAAACAATCTATGTCCAAAGTGAAATTGATAAAAATAGATTTTTAGCACTTGGTGCAAAACATATAGAAGTGATAGGCAATATTAAACTTCTTGGTGAAGTGAAGCATACAGAAGAGTATGAAAAACCTGCTATTGAGACTATTGTTGCTGGGAGTACACATGAAGGGGAAGAGAAAAGTATAGTCGCTGCGTTTGTTGCATACAAACGAGAAAATGATGCAAAACTCATAGTCGTTCCGCGCCACCCGGAACGATTTACCGCTGTTTATGCACTGATGCAAGAAGCAGCGGCACATAATGGCTTGCAGGTGAGTCGATGGAGTGATGTCCAAGATTTTCAAGCAGATATGATACTTATAGATGC
>WFQD01000490.1 GCA_015487265.1 Sulfurimonas sp.
AGGTCATAGTCGTTAAAGCTGTCTGCCTGCTCGGCTTGTGTTTTTGAAAAGTTAAAGATGATTTTCACATCATTGTTATCATTGATCATATGATCATATAAAATATCCGCTTCACTTCTGTCAGTCTGTGTGTGCTGTCTCCAGCCGTCACTGTGCATATAAGATACATTGGCTCTGTAAGCATCTTTTTCATCAATTGTATCACTTACTTCCACACCGAGAGAACTGTAACCGTAACTGCCGCCCATACCTTTGAAAATTATCTCCTTTTGTTTGGAAGGTTTTTTTGCTGATTTTACATTGACGACGGCAGCAACCGCATCAGAACCGTAAAGTGCTGTTCCAGCACCTTTTAAGACTTCAACAGACGAGGCATTTTCAAAAGTGGTATAAGCTAAACCGTTGTGATTAAAAAAACCACTTGATTGTACAGGAATCCCATCTTGTAAAAAGAGATAATAAGAACCTGTATTTATCGGCATACGAATAGATGTCATATGCCCTATAACTGAGCCTGTCTGCTCAATTCTAACACCGCTGAGCGAATTGAGTAGATCTTTTTGAAAGATAACCTGATCGAGTTCTATCTCTTTTTCATCTTTTGTCGCCATACTTAAAGGCTGTTCAATAACCTTTTCGTCAATACCAGTCGCCGTTACGCTAATAGGCATAATATCAATAATAGAATCCGAAGCAAGTAAAGCAGTAGCCGCATAAAATGAGATGATGATTTTTTTCATATTTTTTTCACCCTTTTTGAAATTTAGTGAAAGAATATAAAAAAATTGTTACATAAGTGTTAAGTATTAGCGTTTTGTACTAAAGTATGAGATTTTGATTCGCCAATTCAAATTTAAAGTGCGACAGGGTGGTTAAGAGGGTGTAGTACAATAAGAGTCTGAATATCCGACCAAAGATAAAAGGACTTTAAATGAGCTACAACCAAATAACCATGAGACAACGATACCAGATAGAAGCTTTAATAAAAGAAGGATTGAGTAAAAGTTGTATAGCGAAGAATATAGGTGTACATAGATCTACAATCTATAGAGAGCTGCAAAGAAACAGTCTTGATGGGTTATATAAAGCAGAATATGCACAAGTGCAAACACGCCTAAGATACCAGAAAAAAAGAAAGAATCTACGACTAACAGGTAAACATAAAAAGTATATCCTCAAGCATCTCAAACAGGGATGGTCGCCAGAGCAGATAAGTGGGAGAATGAAGATAGATGGACTCTTGCAACTTTCACATGAAACGATATACAGATTTATCTATAAACGTATAAAAAATGGTGAGAAACTACAACAGTACCTTAGGCACAAACACCGTAAATATAAAAGTAGAAAAGGTATCTATGAGTATAGAGGAAAAATACCAAAAGCAAGATCTATCCATGAACGCTCTTTGGCAGTTGAGAATAAAGAGAGAATCGGTGACTTTGAAGTAGATACAATCATTGGTAAGAACCATAAAAAGGCAATTGTTACTTTAGTGGATAGACACTCTAAATTCACACTAATGCAAAAGGTGGGATCCAAAGAAGCATTTGATGTAAGCCGTGCAATACTACAGCTTTTAAGACCATTAAAAAATATTGTAAAAACCATTACAAGTGATAATGGTAAAGAGTTTGCATACCATCAAGAGATAGAAAGAAAACTAGATTTGCTCTTTTACTTTGCCGAACCATATAAATCCTGGCAGCGAGGGTTAAATGAACATATGCCCGAACGAAGTGACAAATGCCCTTGGGGTACGAATGGATTGATTCGAGAGTACATCCCTAAAAAAACCAACTTTATAGATGTGTCACACAAACAAATTACAGAGATACAAGACAAACTAAATCACAGACCTAGAAAAGTGTTAGGGTATAAAACACCATATGAAGTTTTCTTTGGTAAAATTGCAGAGTGGATTGATGACTCAAAGTTGCATTATAAAAATCAGATTGTCGCACTTGATTGTTGAATGGGCGTTATAAAAATCAGATTGTCGCACTTGATTGTTGAATGGGCGTAAAAAATATGGAAGTGGTGGGTTCTGAGTGACTCGAACACTCGACCGCTCGGTTATGAGCCGAGAGCTCTAACCAACTGAGCTAAGAACCCACTTTTTGTTGGTAGGTCGGAATTATACAAGGAGCTTCCTTATATAATGCTTATTATAAAAGCCTTACTGGGTATTTATCATCCAGATAGAAAATATATCTAAATAACCCCAAAATGATTTTAAAGAAGTCTCTGTAACCCCTTGTTCTTTTAATTCTTCCAGTAAAGGTCTATAGAGTTCCAACCATGTTTGACGTGCTTTAGCATCAATTCTAAAAGGAGCATGTCGACCAACCATTCTTGGGGCACCTCTATTTGTATTAAAGTATGCCGGTCCTCCACATATTTGTATGAAAAAATCTGCTGAATGCACCTTTGCCTGTTCAAACTCTTCATCATCTTGAGGAAAAAGATCTCTTATATCACTTTGCTTTATTGCATCATAATGCTTGGATATAAGGTTTCTTATTCCCTCTTCGCCAACTTCTAATAAAAACTCCGGTATAGGTTTCGTTACCGGTGGTCTCACACCAAACTGTGCCTGGCTTATTTCTAAATTCATTCGTATCCTTTATCTTTTGGTGGTTTTATTTTATATGCTACAGCATACAATAATGGGACATACAGCAGGTTCAATACCGTCGCCCATGCTATACCATACCCAAGTGAGACAGCCATAGGCTGTAGG
>WFQD01000491.1 GCA_015487265.1 Sulfurimonas sp.
ATTTTGGAATGTGGATAGCCCCATTAGAACCCTATCTTTTTTTTACACATATTGATGAAACTTTTAAATCACTTGATTTCCAAACGATTTACTTTCCAACAATACTATTTTTTTTAACCTCTGTCTCCTTAATATTTATAAAGTATCAATTTAGTAAGTTCAACTTAAAAGCGAATAGATATGCCAAATATATTTTAATTGTCCTTTTATTAATTCAACCGGCGATTATTTTTATCAAACAGAAACAAATAGGCTATAGAGCTCAAAAAAGTGATTTTATTTTAAAATCAAGTTGGAAATTGTTTAGCAATAATTTTGGCTTTATGATCCCTTGTAAACTTTTTGGTAGATGTGGGGATATCCCGCAAGAAAAGATTAAACATGCTTATAAAATCTTCGAAAATCCAAATATAAATATTATCTTTATAATTGGAGAGAGTTTACGTGAAAAGAATATGTCATTGTTTGGCTATCCACTCCCGACAACTCCCTCTTTAAATCAGTACAAGGGTCGCAAAAACTTTATTTTTAAAAAAGCGATTTCATCCGCTGTTTTTACAGATGTTTCATTACCTTGTTTATTAAACTGCCTAGATAAACCGAACGAAATGAATACTGTTCTATCTAAAAATACGAACTTATTTAAATTGGCAAAAGAGAATAATTTTACAACTATTTTCATTTCAGCACAATCTCATGATGCCTTGAATTCTATTACTAACAATATAGGACTTCCATATATCGATACTTATCACGAGTCCTTTGAAGAAACAAAAAATATCTACAAAGAGCTACAAGATTCTTTTTTACTTAAAAATCTAAAAAAAATTCCTTTTGAAAAAGAAAAAAATTATTTTATAGTTCTGCATCAAAGTGGTTCTCATTCTCCATACAACAACAAGTATCCAGACTCCTTTAATAAATTCTCTAACAAAACACTTATTGATCAATATAATAATACTGTTTTATACACAGACTTCATTTTGGACGATATTATCAAAACTGTTCGACAGAAAACACAAAAACCTACTTATATTATCTTTACGTCAGATCATGCAGAAAGTCTTGGAGAACACGGCATCTATGGTCATGGAAATTACCGTGAAACAATTCAGCATCAAGTTCCTTTTATACTGTATGCGTATGGCACACCTTCAACGTTTAACTTACTATATTCAAAATTGCAAAAACAACACTTTGTTACTCATAATAATATTTCCAAACTAGTCGCTTATCTACTTGGATATGAGATTGATCATGAAAAAATATTTAAACGCAAAGACGTATATGTAATCGGTAAAGATATAAATGGGCTGGATGGCTATTTATTAATAAAAAAAGAAGATCTTTATTCTTATCATAAAAAAAAGGTATTCAAACCATGAAAATAAAAGATATAGACATTAACTGGACAACATATATAAACTATTTTTTAATAGGTTATGCTTTTTGTCTTCCTATAAGTAAAGCCGGAGTTAATATTTTTGAAACGCTCCTATTTTTATTTTGGATTTTTGAAGGGAGATGGAAAGAAAAATATCTGATACTTAAATCGAATTTATTGGTCATATCCATAGCTTTGCTTATATTTATCAGTTTCATTTCATTACCTCATGCAAGTAGTTTGGAGTTTGGGTTAAGATATATTGGAAAATATAGACATTTTCTCGTGATTTTCATAATTCTAACATCGCTACAAAAAGAATACGTAAAAACTATACTTTCTGCTTTTTTATCCGGTATGCTCATTAGTGAAATCATCTCCTATGGTATCTTTTTTGAGTGGTGGCATTTTAAAGATGTACCGCCAAATGACCCTTCCCCTTTTATGAGCCATACTGATTATAGTATTTATCTATCATTTACCGCGATGATCCTACTTGTAAGGATTTTAGATCCTAACGAATCATTCAAATCAAAAATTTTATATGCCCTCTTTTTTATTACTGTGACAAGTAATTTATTCTTAAACGGAGGAAGAACAGGCCAAGTCACTTACATTATTCTCACATCAATCGTATTTTTTACAAGTATCCAACACAAACTCAAGGCTTTTATATCAGTAACTGTTTTATTAAGTATGATTTTTTTTCTTGCATATACTTTCAGTCCCGTTTTCCAGAGTCGTTTTGAACAAGCCAAAATCGATATAAACAATATGGTTCAAAAGCAAGATTGTAGAGGTTCATTTGCAACCAGAACTGTATTGTGGAGAGTGGGTACTTATAAATTTTTAGATCATTTTTGGATTGGAGAAGGTATAGGCAACGATATGAAAGATGTAGAAAAATATGCCAAAGAGCTTGACTGTCTGACAAATGTTGACTACTCCGATCATCATAACAGCCTTATAACACTTGCAAACTTGTATGGGATTGGCGGGGTTATAATATTTTTTCTATTTTTTTATTCTCTTATAAAATTGAAATTTCGGACACGGAAATACCAAATCCTTAATTATGTTTTTATAGCTGCATTTTTTCTCTGGTCTATGGGTGGAATAACGTTTCACACTATGAACCCTATGGTTTTCTTTGCACTTTTTGCAGGATTGTTCAGCAAAATATCAATGATTGAGACAACAAGCAGTTAAAGTTTTCTTATTCCATTTTTGCATATATATTCATTCTTTTCTTTCTTGGCCAGGAACAAAGCAGGATATGCTCTCTCTTGTGATTCATCTTTCTTGTGATACAAATGAAACTGGTTTGCAACATTTTTACATGATTTTATTTGAAGCCCTATAGCTTCAAGTCTCCATTGAATATCCGTATCGGCAGCCACCGCTGCATCTCCAAGATCCTCATCGAAACCGTTAATTTTCTCCATATCTTCTTTAAAGCAACCGAAATTACACCCTAGAAGTGCAAGTTTCTTTTTTCTTTTACTCAAAATGTATTTGTACACAAAAGAAGATGGTGAAAAAGAAAATCCTTCCTCAGTATGACTTTCCAGCGAATCCTTTGAAATATCGAAAAAGTTTTTTACAAATTTTTTTTCAAGATCCAATGGATACAGCTCTTTTTTTCGAAGCATTGTTGAATATTTTGGACCAAGGTTGACTCGTCTGCCACCAACAAAAAAACCTTTTTCAGCCAAAGCCACATGATACTCTACAAATGTAGAATAAAGCACACAATCCCCATCAATAAAAAGTAGATATTCTCCATCTGCAGCTCTTATCCCGTTATTTTGACTCGCAGATTTTCTTATCCCTCTATCCTTTTGAGTAGTATGTTTTATAGCAAAATCATATTTTTTTCTTGCCTCGGAGACAAATTGTCGCATTACTTCTGATTCTCCATCTTCTGCAATGACGACTTCAAACTGTTTGTATGTTTGATACGACAACGATTCCAAAATCAAATCCAATGCTTCCGTATCTTTATATACGGCAATTATCACGCTTACTTTCAAATCAATTTTCATACAACTTTTCCATATGTTTTAATGTCACTTGATAAACTTCGTCAATTTCCGGAGATTTATAGTCATAACGGAACACACACTCATGTTTTCCATCACGAGGCCAATATCTAAATGCCCCTGTTAAAAAGAAAATCCCAACTGTTGGTGTTTCTACAGCTATCGCCATGTTTCTTATCCCTGTATCATTAGATACAACTAATGATGAATTACAAAGGTACTGCATAGTTTCATCAAGTTTCATCGCACTTTTTAGAACAACATTATCCTTCTTTTTTAATGG